>JAQUHH010000123.1 GCA_028683685.1 Bacteroidales bacterium | reverse complement strand
TACTTGGAGAAATGACAATTTTGGTTTTAGTTTCGGCTTTTATGCTGGCTAATGCGGTATTATTTGCTTCAAATTGATTGGGATAAAGCGGTGAATAGAAGTTGGTTGCACCAAATTCTCTTTGATTGTATCCGGCTTGAAAATCGAGTTTTATTTTTTTTGCATCTGTATTTCCAAAGTAAAATGCATTGTTTTGAAAAAAGTCACTGTTTTCGATATATCCATCCGAAGCAAATCGAGAAAAGGAAAGATAATGGCTTGTTTTTTTGTAATTGTAGTTTAAAACGGCACTTGTTTTATACAGTCCATATTGACCGCCCATGGCGGATAGTTTTACAAAATTTGAGCTGTCTGTTTGGGTGATAAAGTTCACAATCCCACTGACGGCATTGGCTCCATAAACTCTTGTTGCAGAGCCTTGTAAGACTTCGATTCGGTCGATACTTTCAAAGTCGATGGGCAAATTTAAGTTGAAATGTCCTGTTTGTGGATCGTTAAAATAGATTCCATTAAGCATGATCATGCTTTGTTCGTAATGTCCTCCTCTGATGCTGATGTCTGATTGGATGCCCATTCCGCCTCGCTGACGAACATCAATGGAGGCAATGCCCCTAAGGGCTTGTTCGTTGCTAGAATTTGCTTGCCGCTTTAATTCATCACCATGGATAATCGAAATCATTTTTGCCGTGCGCGACAATTCAACCGGAGTTCTGTCGGCTGTGATGGTAAATTCCTCGATTTCCAATGTTTTTTCAACAATGTTTGTGTCCAATTGCTGTGCTTTTGTCTTTGCCGGAATGGCAACCAAGCTGCAACTCAAGGTTAATACACATATTTTTACGGATTTACCAATGCTGTTGAAAATGCCAAATCCCTTGCGACTCCATCGTTTAAATCCTAGATTTGATGTAGCGTTTTTGTTTATTCTCATGATGAATGTTTTTTGTTTGATATTGACTGCAAAAGTAAGATTTTTTATTCTACAGTTTTTCAAACTTGAGTTCAATAATTGCTTATTGATTGAACTTAAATGCTTTTACGGTATCATTTATTTCTTCAATAATTTCTGATGCTTTTTTGCACCGAATTTGTTAAGCATTATTGAGAATGTTTATAGCATAATTGGTTTACCAATGTAAAAATCTAGTATTATTTTTTTAAATATGTAATCAAATTTTGCTTGCAGTAACTCTGACTCTGCCGTCTGAAATTTTGTTTTTGCATCTTGATATTCAAGATAGCTGATTTTTTGTAAAGCAAATTTTTCTTCGGATACTTTAGGGTTCATAACCTTTGACCTCCCTTAAATCCTACAAAATTATCCTTTTTCAGCATTTTTATCATGAATTTTGTCTATTACGCCGGATTTCCACAAGGATATTTGAGTTGGTTGTAACTCATATTTCTTTGCTAAACTCTCCAATGTTTCTCTTTCTTTCAGAGCCTCCATGACCACTTTGGACTTAAACTCTTTACTGAATTTTCTTCTTTTTGTTGACATACTTTTTAAAATTTAAAGGTTATACTCTTATTATCTTAAATTGTTGTCTTAATTTTTTGGGTCATTATAAACACCAAAAAATTGCAACACAAATTTGAGTGTAAAAAAGCATAAATCATCCTTTAAATGCAATGAAAAAACCTTTATTTTGTCAAAACTCTTAAAAATAGAAGCATGAACCGAAATCAGATTTTTAAAACACCTGATTTTTTTAAAGCTTTGACTGCACATTTTGATTGATTTCTAAAAGTTCTTTATTTCTAAATATCTTTTTCGAGTCAAATGTTTTGATTTTTTCATCATTAAAAATCAAAATTGGAAAATTTCTATTGAGCTTACAAATTGATTTTATGGACTTTTCATGCTGTGTTTTGTCAAAATATATTGCTTTGATATTCTCGCTTTTCTGTGTAAAGTCCCAAATTTTCATTCTTGTTAAAAGCATAGTCTGCAACAGCCATAACCTCAATGATAAATGCTTTGTTAAATCTGGGGGAGATGTTAAAGTCTCTCCCCCAGATTGATATTGTTGTTAACTTAGTAACCCATAGAGAGTATAAAGCCGCTAAATAAATTAATAGAGGTCATCATTTAAATTCATATCTTTGTAACCTAGAAAAACAGCAATAATATGGAAATATTCAGAGGTCAAAATCTCTTAGAGTTTACTGAACGCTTCAAAACAGATGAAGATTGTAAAATTTACCTGTCCGAAATCAAGTGGGAAAATGGTTATACGTGCCGAAAGTGCGGTCACAACAAGCATCAAGTACGTAAAAATCATTCACGTACTTGCAATCATTGTAGCGATACAGAGTCTCCAATGGCTAACACCTTATTCCATAAAGTGAAATTTGGATTACGCAAAGCATTCTTTATGTGTTTTGAAATGGCAACAACAACCAAAAGTCTTTCTGCATCGCAAATGAGTGTGCGTTTTGGTGTTAGAGAAAATACCGCAAGATTATTCATGCATAAAGTTAGGGAAGCAATGAAATCAAGCGAAAATCACCCAATGGATGGAATTGTTCACATTGACGAGTTTGTTGTTGGGGGAAAAGAAGATAATAAACCTGGAAGAAGCTATGACAGTAAAAAGAAGAAATCCATTTGTGCCGTTCAATTAACAGAAAAGGGCAAAGTGAAAAGGTTTTATTCCTTAAACATCAAGGATTTTTCTGCAAAGTCATTAAGAACGATATTTGACAAACATGTAAGCAAAGATGCCCATGTAACAACTGATGTATGGAAGGGCTATAAACCAATTATGAAAGATTATAAGATTGAGCAAATACTCAGCAATAACGGAAGTAATTTCAAGGCATTACACACAATGATACATCAAGTCAAATCATGGCTGAGAACAACTTATTCTTGGGTGAGCGAAAAGCATATTGAAAGATACTTTGATGAATTTTGTTATAGGATTAACCGTTCACAAAACAAAGAAACTATATTCAATAATTTGATTAGAAGAATGGTTGCTGCCGACAAAATTACCCATCAGCAAATAGTATGTAGTTAAGAGATGACCTCTAAACTTTTTTATTGGGGTGTAATACAGAATAGAAAAGAATTACACTTGCTTATTGTCTTAATATTATTTCGATTGCTTTTTCTAGTTGTTCATCTTTATGTGATAAAAATGAGTCAAGCGTGCATTCTATAAAAATATCGGGTTTGATTCCCATGTTTATAAATGGAATATTTGTGCCTGGATAGCAAATTCGCCTTGTACAAATTCTGCCATATCCACTATACGGTAAAGGGATAACCAAAGGAGACCCGGTTGAGCCACCTGTTTCTTCTCCTATAAGTATTGGGCGATTATCTGTATTATATATGTTTACTAAAAAATCTTCAGCAGCAGAAAAGGTATATTTACCAATTAATACTACAACAGGCACAGTAATTTTTATTATTGAATCTGGTATCTGAATAGTGTCAGATGCATTGTATTCTAGTGCATTATTGTAATAGTAGTTAGAATATTCTGCAATCCAATTCCCATTAGCTTTTTTTACACCATTATTTACACGTGTCTGCCATGCAAAATTTAAAAAAGTATTATTCATTGTTAAAACTGATTGTAGAAGCCATGCAACTTCTGTACTTCCTCCTCCATTTCTGCGCAAATCAATAATTAAACCATTGGTGTTGTTAATGTTACTAATTGAATTATATATTAAATTTTTTACACTTGGATGAAAACTATTTATTGAAAGAAAAGATATGTTATTTTTGAGTATTAAAAAATCTACAATTGGTGAATTAAAATCATAACTGCGACCCCAATATTCATCATTTTCTTTTCTGGTTTCTTCGCCATTATATTTTAGTTCAATATTTTCTTGTAATCCATTTTTCTTTTTTACTGTTGCTTTAAATGAGTTAGTTACTAAACCTGAATGAAGTGAGTAAACTCCTTGCATCCATAAATGATGTTCAGTTGATGCACTAATATATGGAAATACACTGTCTTTTAAGTACTCAATTGTTGGAATTAATGATATGGTTGTTATTTCCGCTCCTATAAAGCTTGAGTCTAACTGTGATCCTTTTCTAATTGAAACGATGTATACTTTTTGATTAAACTCCCTTAGTGTAATTGGAATATAATCCTTGAATTTTGAAAAATATCCATTATCAGAAACCTGAGTATGTCCATCACTAAGACTCGCAGAAAATTGTTGCAATGTCCTGAAAAAGTCATAATCATTTTTAGTTTCTGCAATTCTGGGAATAAATGTTTTATATAAACTGTCCCATGAAAATGTAATTTTATCGTGATTTACAAAATTGTATTTCACTTCACTCCAAAATGAACTTAAATAGTAAAATTTTTCCTCATGAGATATTTTATTTGGTAAATCTGAAAAGCCAATAACTTCTGTATATGCAATTCTATTATCCAATAAAATATTAAAGGCAACAGTGTCATTTGTTCCTAAAAAGAATATTAGGGAATCAGAATCTGTAACAAATTTAATTTTTTTTTTGCCTGTGGGACAAAAAATTTCAAGCCTATCAATTGATGTTTCAGGTGAAATAGACCAACGATTGTGCTTGTTATTTACCCAGAAAGATATTACTTTATTTGATGACTTTAATGACCTCACATTTGTTTGTGAAAAACACAAAAGCATTGATGATTTTGATAAAATAAAGAATGTAAAAATTAAAATTAAACGTATCATTTCAAATTTTGTTTGTTAATAATTTTATTAGTGTGAAAATTGTCCATTAGTGTTGTTAATGTATTTACAATGCCAGATTTATTACATATTTTATTAAAATCAGCAATATTGGTTTCAATGATTTTTTGACTACATGGTCCCCAACAAGCAGGCAGTAATGTACATTGTAAACAAAATTCATTTTCTATTGTTGTTCGAGACATTCGATTATAAAAAATGCTATTCCATCTAATAGTCCCATCGTTATTAAGTACACCATCTGGGGTGTGATTAATAAAATCCCTAGCAGTACATTTGAATACATTTCCCCTTAAGTCAATTACTGATTGATGATAAAGATCAGCATAGCACTTGTAAAATTTTCCATCAATCTTATATAGTGGAGCGATAAAGCCTGCATCAAGAAAATCATTATTGCAAGGTGATAATTCTAAACTTGAATTTTCTTTTTGTGTCTGCCACACTTGTTGCAATGACACTTCAATTTTTTTCCTATATTTACTAGGAATATCATGTATGATTTGATTGATTTTTTTTAAGTTTTGTGGTGTGAAATTTATTCTCAATAATATGTTTGGGTTATCCAGAATATCTATTAATTTTAAGATATTGAAAACTGTTATTTTATAAACGTTGTCGGATGAATTGCCTTTTTTAACTTTATTATGATATTCTTCATTACCATCAAGGGTTATTTGAAAGCTATTTAAATTGATTTTTTTAAACTTATGAATGATTTCATCTGTTAATAAAGCTCCATTAGTTGTTATAGAACTGCTAAATTCAATATTATTTTTGCACAAATATTCTTAATTTTAATTGAAAGAGGATATAAAGTATTGTCAAAAGCAATTAAAGGCTCTCCTCCAAACCAATCAAGTTGAAAGTGTTTTATGCAATCATTTTGTAGAGTTTTTCTGACAAGTTTCTCAATATTTCTGACTATTATTGTGTTCATTTGGCCTTTTGGTTTTTCCTCATAACAATACCAGCAATTAAAATTACACTCTAATGTTGGAACAATTGTTAATCTGTATAAGTTAGAACTGTATATTTGTCTTCGATGTTCAGTCGTCAGGAAACTTATTTCATCGAAATCTTCCTCAATAATTATACCTAGTTTGATAAGAGCACTATAGAGGTTTGGGTTCTTTAATCTAAGATTGTCAATATTATTTGAGTTATTTTTTATTAATTCATATTTTTCTCTTTCCAATCCAAACATTATTTTGCTTATTAGATTCATGCATATTATTGATTCTTCCTCTTTTTCGTAATAATAATTATATTTGCTAAGCTTCATTTTTTTCATTTCATTTTTATGTATTAGAATTTTTAGTTAATCTTGTTTAAATCAGTACACTTTGAACATTAAATCCCTAAAGGAAATTGAAATATTATGCCAAGTTGTAAAATTTTTCATGTAATGCTTAAATAAAAACAACGCATCCGAAATTTAGATTTTAGTATTTTATAGTAATGATAATCCTCAAACATGAAAAAATACTATTAGAATAAAACTTCCCAAAGACTAGACGATGATTATTTCTTATGCAATAAATACGAATATAAACATATTGTGGCTCTTTATTTCAATTCCCTTTAAAGATTGAAAATATTAAAGGGTAGTCCAGTTTGCACCTTTACATGTACACAGACATCCTGAAATCGTATTATTGTTTTCCACAGCACTATTGTCTAAATATGTGCATTTACATCCTGATACTTTATTAGTGTTCTTAATGTTATCATTTTCATTAATCACTAATACTGTTCCTCCAAGTATCTGATTTGTTTCTTTTTTTGATAAAATATTCATATTGTATATTTTTAGTAAATATTAATCAGTATTAGCTTTATGTAAACAATTACATTTGCATCCTTCTATGGTGTTGTTATTTTCTATAGCACTATTATCGTTATAATGACAAGAACATCCAATTACGGAATTGTTATTTTTAATATCAGTAGCTATAGGTTGAGTATAAAGACCTCCAATAAGTTCTTTCAGCTCTTTCTTTTTAAGATATTTCATTGCGGTATGTTTATTTGATGATACTTGTTAGATTTGTTTTTGAACAATTGCATCTACAACCTTCTATAGTGTTATTGTTTTCAACAGCATCATTGTCGTTAAATGTGCAGTAACAACCAGGACTTGAATTATTGTTCGATACATCATTTACTGAAGTTATATTAAGAGCTCCGCCCTTAAGCTCTGATAACTCTTTTTTTGTAATATTCATATGTTTTATTTTTAATTAAGATAAATTGTTATTTGGAAGACCAACACAGTCACAAATACATCCGCTGACATTGTTTATGTTTTC
>JAQUHH010000122.1 GCA_028683685.1 Bacteroidales bacterium | reverse complement strand
GATTTTCAATTTGCATCACACACTGCCTGCAATTAAATTTCAATTTGAAAATATGCTGATTTTGCTGCAAATAAGCAGGCACTTTATCCGATTGAATAGAAGTATTTGGATATTTTTCACAATGTCCATATTCAAATTTCAGACAATGGTGAGTGGTCATTAATGGCAAATTTTTAAAATCATTATTCAGCTCTGCACTCATCGAAACTATTTCGGCGCCCCGTTTTTCCAAAAATGTTCGGGCATATTTATTAAGAACATTGTGCGATTTTTCAATTATTTCTTCCGGATATTTTGCATCTTCCTGCATTTTTGTGGGTTCTTCTCGAGTGTAGTTTTTGCTTCGTTCATCCAATAGTAATTGCAAAATTTCTCTACGCATTTTATTTAAGTCAGAAATTCGCACAAAAGGCATTTCTGTATTTGAAAAATCAATTTTATTTAGGCTAAAAATGGTGTCTCCTGTTTTTGAAAACTGCTCTTCGATGGTTTTTTGTGCTTTTTGGGGATCGTTTGCCATTTCAAATTTATTGTCGGATAAATATTCTACAAAATGGTCCTCTTCATCGGTGGCTTTTATGTTTAAAAAATCTTTATAATCAATTTGTAAATCAAAAGAAATGAGACGTTTGGTTTTTTCGTTTGTTAGAATTTTTTCAAATTCAACATCTTTATTTCTGTAAATTTTTGTAGAAACACGACACGCTTCAATTTCATCTCCAAAAACGGTGTTTTTTTCCACTTTATAGACAGTAAATCCTTGCAAATTTCCGTTTGAATCAAAATAGCATAAACCATCTCCATTAGAAAAATTATGGCTGGTGTCAATGCTTATCGAATGTCTTTTTTGGGCAGTTACAATTCCGATAAATTCACCTAAAGACTTTGGACTTAATGGATTGTAAATTTGGGGAGTTCTTCCCGAAAAATTTAAATTGGTATAGCCACGATTAAAGGTTTTATTGGGATTTGGAACAAAAGAGTGAATGGTTTTTCCGATGGAAGCTTTGTGGTAATTACTGTTGTTTTCGAGGATATTGTCCAAAATTTTCCGATAGTGGCTTACGATATTGGTCACATACGGAATGCTTTTGAGTCGTCCTTCAATTTTCAGGGACATAACTCCTGCATCTAAAATTTCAGGAATGTGTTTTTCCAAATTTAGGTCTTTGAGCGATAATGCATGTTTCTGAGAATCAATTAAATGCATATCTTTGTCCAAAACATCGTACGGCAGGCGGCACGGTTGGGCGCAATTTCCGCGATTGGCACTTCTTCCCCCTAAATAGGCACTCATATAGCATTGGCCGCTGTATGAAACGCACAATGCTCCGTGAATAAAATACTCCAATTCAATATTTGTATTTTTTGCAATATCTGAGATTTGGGTCTTGCTCATTTCTCGGGGCAGAACAGCTCTGGAAAACCCGGAAGTTTCCAGAAATTTAATTCTTTCGAGCGAATAATTGTGCATTTGCGTACTTGCGTGCAAAGGCAGTGGAGGCAATCCCGCTTCAATTAATCCAAAATCTTGAATAATAAGTGCGTCAACGCCCGCTTCGTAGGCTGCGAAAGCCGTCTTTATACCCGCTTCTATTTCAGAATCGAAAAAAAGCGTATTGAGCGTTAAATATGTTTTTGCATTGTATTGATGTGCATATTTGGCTAGTTTTTCAATGTCCTGCATGGAGTTTGAAGCGGCTGTTCGGGCTCCAAAATTTTCAGCCCCAATATACACCGCATCGGCACCGTGTCGGATAGCAGCAATGGCAGTTTCTAAGTTTTTGGCAGGGGCTAATAGTTCAATTTTTCGACTCATTGTTTTTTCTTTTCGTACTTTCTGTTGATATAGCTTGCATAATCTGGCTTATTGATTTCATATTCAGTAGCAAAAAGCGATGAAGAGATAATAAAATCCGCAGAACTGCGATTGATGGCTACTGGGATATTGTATAAAGTAGCAATTCTAAGCAAGGCTTTCACATCTACATCGTGAGGTTGAGGTTCCATTGGATCCCAAAGGAAAATCAAAAAGTCGATATTCATTTCCGATATTTTTGCTCCCAATTGCTGATCGCCGCCCAACGGTCCTGATTTCAGTTTTTCGATGGCAGGAAGAGGTCGCTTATTTTTTTGACTGAGTTTTGAAAATACTTTTTCGATGACTAAACCAGTTGTTCCGGTGCACACTAACGGATGATTCCAGAGTGCCTCATGATTCCATTCCACCCATTCTGCCAAATCTTTTTTTCGATTGTCGTGGGCTACCAATGCTATTGTTTTTCTGATTTTTAAAGTCATAATTGTTTAAGATTTGAATTCGACGACAAAAAAGCCATTTTCAAAAGTCTCGTTGCTGATATTAATGTGGATACAAAGGTACAAGTATTTGTTTGGAAGTGTTTGCAAGGAAAGCAAAAAAAATATTGGAAGAAGGTTTTTTATCGCATAAAATCTCTCTTGCGTGCTCCTGAGTTTATTTCCAAATAAGCTATCTTTGCCGTATGAAAAATAAATTTGGAATTTATATCCATGTGCCTTTTTGCCATTCGAAATGCAATTATTGCAATTTCTATTCATTGGCCAATACGTCTTTAATTGAGCCCTATTCTGAGGCGATAGCGAAGGAAATAATCGATCGCAAAAATACGGAAAAGGGCGAAGTTGCAAGCATCTATTTTGGCGGTGGCACGCCCTCGATGATGTCTTCGGATTGGTTTAAAAAGATTTTTGAAGTTATTTATTCCAATTATTCTGTGGTTGAAAATGCTGAAATTACCATGGAAGCAAATCCAGACAATATAAGTCCTTTGTTTTTGCACGAGATTAAATCTCTAATAAATCGTTTAAGCATTGGAACACAGTCGTTTAATGATGGTAATTTAAAATATTTAAGTCGCAAGCATACGGCTCAAAAAGGAATTGACTCCATCAAAATGGCTCAGGATGCCGGCTATGATAATATAACGGCCGATTTAATATATGGCGTTCCAAGTTCGTCTCCTCAAGTTTTTCAAGAGGATGTGCATCAGTTTCTTGAACTCAAAATTCCACATTTATCGGCGTATGCTTTAACGCTCGAAGAAAACACCAAATTGAGTCTTGATATTCTCAAAGGTCGATTAAGCAAACCGCTTGAAAGCGAAGCTGAAAAAAACTATCTTTTTTTAATGAAAGTGCTCAAGGAAGCGGGTTTTCATCATTATGAAATTTCTAATTTTGCCTTGCCAAATTATGAAGCAAAGCATAATTCATCGTATTGGAGCGGACAGCATTATTTGGGTTTTGGTCCTTCTGCTCATTCCTACAGTGGCGATGAAAGACGATGGAACCTTAGTTCAGTAGCACAATATATTGAGAAAATGAAAAGCAATGAGGTTTATTTTGAAAAGGAAATTCTGAGTTTCGAAAATAAACTCAATGAATACATTATGACGGGTTTAAGAACCCGTGCAGGAATATCATTAAAAAAAATTGCTTTGGATTGCAAGGCTGAATTATTCATCCTTTTTCAACAGAATCTCTCTCAAATTAATCCTGCTTTTTATCAGTTATCGAATGAAATAATGATTCTAACAGATTCAGGGAAGCTTTTTGCGGATGGAATTGCGGCATCGCTATTTTTTGAGGACTGATTTTTAGTTCAAATAGATATAGGAAACAATCGTATCGCTGTAATATCTAGAGCCCGGATATTTATCGGTGTAATCAATATTTAGCCAGTGTGCACCATTTTCAACTCGAAAGTTGATGGCTTTATCTCTGCTTTCTTCATAAAAAAGAGTCCGGATGGCACTCACATATTTATCAAAAAGTTGGTCGTCGCCGCAAAATAATTCTGGATAAATATGGCCTGGGGCTAGAATAAAACGCACTTCTCCACCAATGGCTTTTATGGTAGAAGCCATCAAAATGGAGTGGTCATCACAGTCGCCTCCCATAATTTTGATGCTTTCTGTCGGTCCGGCAAAATAATCAAAGCCTTTTGGATCTCTGACGTATTTAAAATTATCTTTTATGTATTTAATCAAGGAAAATTCTCGACAGATAAAATTGAATTTTGAGTAATATTCATCAAAATGTAAAAGTGATTTTTCAACGGCAAAATTCCGAACTGTTGAATCTCGAAAGTCCACTTTGTTTACAATTCTTTGCTGAAGCGAAACGTGAGGTTTCATTGCAGTTTGTGTATTAACCTTTGGCGCTTGCACCAATTTGTTTTCCGAAGTGATGTTGTCGAAACTTCGGGAATAGGTATTGATTAATTGTTTAAAGTTTATTCCTTTTTCTTTGTGAATTTCGCTGCCCATAAAAATTAGAAGTGCAAGCACGAAAATATACGATAGGAACTTGTATTTTTCAAAAACGGCAGAAACAATTACATATGTAATTGCTAATGATAGAAAAAAATCAATGTCAATTTTGCCTATTTTTATGGATGGCAAATATCGATAAAAATAGAATGCCAGAGGAAGGGTGATTATGGCAGATGCCAAATAATAAAAAATTCGCAGGAAACGTTTTTTGCGTTTAGCTTTTGATATATCCGAACTTTCTGTTTGTAATTCCATTCAACCACAATTAAGCTTCAAAGATAGTATAGGGAAATGAGCTTTCCAAAAAAGTGTAATAAAAACGATTTTCATCTTAAAAAGGGTAATTGTTTAGAACGACTCGAACTAAGAGAACTAGGCCGAAAACAATCAGTAAAAGTCCAACTCCTCTATTTATAATAAACATCATTTTGTTGGATAAAAAGCTTTTGATTTTTCCTGCGATAAAACATTTTAGCAAATCTGTCAGAAAAACGGTGGCAATGGTTCCAACAAAAAACACAATATAAGAATTTGTCGATTCGACTCGGGCGTTTAGAGTGACGGCAATGGTGAGCCAGAAAATCCAAATAAAGGGATTGGCAAAGTTTAATACAAATCCTTTTAGAATGTATATAAGAGGATGGGTGTTTTTTATTTTAATTTTCAAATCGATTTCTTTGGCCTGATGTGAGATGACTTTTTTGGAATATGTATAAATGCCAAAGGAGATTAAAACGATGCTTCCAATGATGCCAAATAACAATTGAAATGTGCTTTCGCCGGCTATTTGTGTAACGCCAACAGAAGTAAGTAAAATTAGAACAATATCGCTCAAGCTAATTCCAATAGCAAATAGGCTGCCTGTGTACATCCCTTTGCTAATACTGGTTTGTATCAATGAAAAGAAAGCAGGGCCAATTAAAAAAGCCAATGCAAATCCAAGAACAATGCCTTCTAATAGAGTATTAATCATGATTCTATTATTCGTGTTTTTGGTATGATTTAATAAACTCGAGCCAATCGGTGCATTTATTGCCTTTTAAAACTCTCGGAAACTTATTTTGACTGCCCTCTTTGCTATTTTTGCGCAACCAATCATAAAATGCACTTAATGGTACAACTTCGGCACTTATTTCTCGGATGGCTTCCATGCGTTCAACTCTGTAATCGTCGTTGAGTACTTTTAAGTATTCATCAATTTTTTCGGCAGCCACTTTGTTGTCGAGTTCCGAATCTGTTCCTAAAAACCATTTGTGAGCAAACATAGAACCTTCGGAACGTTTGTATCCAATTACTGTAAATTCTCTGATGGCAACGCCCATTTCGTCTTCCAACATTTTTATGGCCGAATTCATGTTTTCGACCGACATGTGTTCGCCACACAGATTTAAAAACTGCTTGGTGCGGCCGGTAATGCAGATTTCCAAAAGTTCTTTGGAGGTGAATTTTATAGTGTCGCCAATTAAATATCGCCAAGCTCCGGCACACGTAGAAATAAGAAGTGCATATTCTACTCCCTCTTCAACTTGATCGATGGTGAGCGTTTTGGCAGTAGATAAAATGTTGTATTCATCGTCAAAATTAGATTCTTCAAAAGGAACAAATTCGTAAAAAATGCCATTGTCTATCACGAGTTCCATGGTCGAAACATTTGGGCGGTTTTGATACGCAATAAATCCCTCGGAAGCCAAGTATGTTTCCATATATGTGAGAGGTTTTCCGAGTAGTTTTTCAAAACTATTTTTATAAGGCGTAAAGGCAACCCCTCCGTGAACAAAAATAGAAAGAGTGGGCCAAATATCGTGGATGGTGTTTAAGTTGTAGCGTTCAATAATTTTTTCTAATAATATTTGAAACCATGCAGGAACTCCAACAATAACGCCAATGTCCCATTTGGGAGCATTTTTGATAATCTCTTCAAGTTTGGTTGGCCAATCTCGCTCTCGCGATATATGATTGCCAGGTTTGTAAAAATGCTGAAACCAAAAAGGAATATTACCCGTGGTTATTCCCGACAAATCACCGGCAAAGTAGGTTCCATTGTATTGTAAATGAGTGCTTCCGCCAAGCATTAATACGGGTTTTTGATAAAATTCAGTAGGAAATTTATAATTGGCAAGAGATAATAATTGACGAACGCTGGTTCGCTTGATGGCAGAAATCATGTCGGAGGTAACTGGAATGTATTTGCTGGAAGCTTCTGAAGTGCCCGAACTGAGTGCGAAATATTTGACTTTGCCGGGCCAGCAAACGTAGGTTTCGCCATTTAAACAGCGATACCACCAATCTTGATAAATGGAATTATAATCATAAATGGGAACTTGGGTCTGAAAATCTTTTATTAAATTTTTCCCGTCTAACATTTTTTCAAATTCAAAACGATCTCCAAAAGAAGTTGCCGTAGCTTTATTTATAAGCTTACGGAGTTCTTTTTCTTGTATTTTTATTGGGTTTTTATGCTTAAACCTGCGACGAATAATTTCATTTGGGAATTTGCTTCTCAAAGCGATTCCTTGTTTGATAATTGAACCTACTATTTGCATTTGGTTTGTTAAATTTAAAACTTTGCAAATCTACGAAAATATTCTCACTAATCCTGTTTTATATCGGGATAAGTATTTGAGAATACGGCTTTGTTTCAATTTTTTTTTCTTTTTTTCTTGTGTTGAAATTAGTTTATTTTTTTGATTTATGTTGTTTATAATCAATATATTATGATGCGATATTGGTTTTTTCGTAGAGAGTGTTAAATAAAA
>JAQUHH010000121.1 GCA_028683685.1 Bacteroidales bacterium | reverse complement strand
ACTTATTCACAATTATGAATAATTAAATATTACAATCAAAAATACTTCAATATATCATTTTATTTGATTAATTTTGCAATAAAACAGGTAAAAACAAACAGCATGGATTCAAAGCAAGCACCGAATTTTTCAGAAATAATTGAAGCACAAAAAATATTAAAACCAATTGTCAAACAGACGGCCATTGAGCACAGCCGAATTTTCTCGAATTTATCGGGAGCAGAGGTGTTCTTAAAACTTGAAAACTTGCAATCTACGGGCTCATTTAAAGTCCGCGGAGCAATAAACAAGCTCTACCATCTTACTCCCGAAGAACTGAGTCACGGCGTCACCTGTGCATCTGCTGGAAACCATGCTCAAGGAGTAGCTTTTGCTGCTTCTAAAATGGATGTTCACAGCAAAATTTTCATGCCCATTTTTACACCTCCGCTAAAAGTTATTGCTACAAAAGCATACGGTGCTGATGTTGAACTTATTGGGGATAATTTTGACGAAGCCTATGTGGCTGCAAAAAAATATGCAGCAGAGAGCAATGCTACATTTATTGAACCTTTTGACGACCGCCAAATAATTGCTGGACAAGGAACCATAGCTCTTGAGATATTCGACCAACTCAAGGATATTGACGAAATTTATGTTCCCATTGGCGGTGGCGGACTCATTTCGGGCATTGCTATTGTGGCAAAACAAATTAATCCGTCCATCAAAATTATCGGAGTAGAATCTGAAGGCACTGCTTCCATGATAAACTCTATAAAAAAGAAACAAATTATCACTTTGCCTCAAGTATCTTCAATTGCAGACGGAATTGCGGTAAAACGACCCGGTGAACTTACCTATAAAATCATCAGTGAGCTAGTGGACGATTTTGTTGTTGTTTCGGACGAGGAAATTGCCCACATCACCTACCTTTTATTGCAACGTGGAAAACTTTTGGCGGAACCTTCTGGAGTCGTTTCATTAGCTGCCATCGCTGGACGCAAAAGAAATTGCATCGACAAACGAGTACTTGCCATAATCTCTGGCGGAAACATAAAAATGTCGCTATTGGAGCAAATTCTCGAAAAAGGAATGTTGAATGAAAAACTAAGAGTTCGTATTAGAATTCTTGCACCTGATGTTTCTGGCGAATTAAATGAAATTACGGCTATTTTAGAAAAATTCAAAGCCAGTATTCACGACGTTTGGCACGATCGCTTTTCAAATATTGTTCCAGTTGGGTACGTTCGGATTACGATTACTTTCCACCTTCAAGAGGAAAACCAAATTGAGATGATTAAAAGCGAACTGGAAAAAAGAAAGAAAGTATTTGAAGTATTGGATTGAAAAACCAAGCTTTCTACTTTTTCCATTCAAATGTATTTATCATGTGCAGAACATCGTTTCGGAGATAATCTATCACTGGAGCTAGAGAATCATTGTTGGGCATCATATCAAAATAAACGGAACCTCTCACAAAATTTCGAACACTGTCGGTTACCCAAAACTGACACGTACTAGCAACTCCAGAACCATCAATATGATAAATTTTTCCAAATACACGACTCTTTGGGTCATCCACAATTAATTCAAATAAATCGTTGGCTTTGGGAATATGCTTATTGGCAAACGAACGAGAATCTTCTGTATATTCATACAAATTATTTTTAATCACTTTATGCGAAATATAAATAGTGGCTGCCAAATCAGGATAACTAATATCAATCCAATAAGGCTCCGCATCCTTACTTTCATGAGGTGCTATAAAAGCATGTTTAGAATATTCAAAACTAAAAGGGAAAGCAGTGTCAAAGACCTGATATTCAGTACTTGGCAAATCAATTCTAAAATAACCTCTGGGTTTCGGATTGTAATATTCCTCATCATTTACACAAGAAGTAGAGATTAAAGCCATAACGATGCTTACTATCAAAAATAATGTTCGCCTTTTTTTATTGAAAAAATTCATTTTAATTTGTTTTTATTGTTTTTAAAATCCAATCTTTCATCGTTTCCAAAGCCATGGGAGAAAATGTCTCTTCGATACGACCATATTCAGAAATTGAACCCGTATTTGCAGTTTGAAAAAGATGATTTAATTGGGGCATTTTTAATAGTGTATAATTTGGATGTTTCGATTCTGAAAAAACATTTTCATATATAGGTAAATTCTGATAATGAGGAACTTGAAAATCTTTTTCCCCAATCATTACCAAAACAGGACACTTCATTTTCCGCAGATAATTTGCAGGGTCAATACTCATAAATTCTTTCATCCAAGGAGACGAAAGTTGCATTATCCACATTTCGGCAAAGGGCTTTGAAATATTATGTTCTTTCGCTTTCTCCTCACTTATTTCAGTCATGGTTTTCTCAAAATATTCACGCATGGCTTCTGCAAATTTTTGAGAATCGGAAATAGAATGAAACATCTCAAAAATTTTCTTGCGAAAAGCATATTCAAAATTGACATATTCTTCGTCTTTTCCTGAAACCATAAACAGTTGTTTGGATTGTTCCAATAAAATTTCGCTTCCTCTAACAGCCGGTCCGGCAAGAGAAATGTAAAAACCTACATTTTTATTTTTAGCTGCTGCCATGGCACATACCAAACCACCTTCGCTGTGTCCAGCAAGTCCAATTTGTTTTTTATTCAAGTTTTTATGTTTTCTCAAATGCGTATAAACAGCCAATAAATCATCTGTAAAATCATAAGATGTCGAAGTGGAAAAATTTCCAGTTGTTTTACCCACTCCTCTTTCATCGTATCGAAAAACAGCAATGCCATGACGCGACAAATAATCGGCAATGACCCAAAAAGATTTATGCATCAAAATTTCAGAATTTCGATCCTGCGGACCCGAACCAGTGACCAATATCACACAAGGGAAAGGTCCTTTTCCTTGCGGCAATGTCAAAGTTCCCTCGATGGAAACCTTCGCTTTTTTATTCTGAACTATAATAATTTGTGAAGAATATGGAAAGGGTTCTTTAGGCGTTTGTGGACGATTGATTCGCAAGGGATGATTCGTTTTTTGCATTTGCAAAGACAAAGTATCCTTTGAATTGCTAGCTATCCAAAATCCATCCATTTCATTTTCATTTTTGTATACAAGCTGAATACGAGCTGCCAAAGCAGAAATTGAAAGTTGTAATGTATCATTTGCAAATCGCATTCCCTGTGGACGAACATCTTGCATTGCAAAATTAGGAAAAGTCATCAAAACAGGTGTTTTCGATTCTGAATCGACATCAAAAACAAGTACAATGGTGTCTTTTTCGCTCACAATATACCCTTGCCAACTTCCATCTAATTTTTGGTATTCAATTTGCCCAAAAGTTTTAATAGAAAAAAGCAACATGAAAGAAAGCAGTATACTAAAATGGAAAAACTTTTTCATAAACTAAATTTATAACCAAGAGGAAGTGATGAGGTCAATATCTTGATATGGAATGTTGTACATTTCGCCAATCACTTGATTGGTCAAAGCACCTTTATATAGATAAACTCCTTTTCGGAGTCCATTATCTTGTTTTATCATATTTTCGACACCTCCGTATTCACAAATCTCCAAAACTGTATGACCCAAATAGTTACACAAAGCATAAGAAGCAGTATGTGGCACACGGGCGGCAATATTGGGCACGCAATAATGAGTTACACCGTAGGCTTGAAAAGTAGGATTTGCATGAGAAGTCACTCTGGACGTTTCAAAACAACCACCTTGATCGATGCTTACGTCAATAATCACAGCTCCTTTTTTCATTTGTCGAACCATATCTTCGGTTACCACAATAGGGGTTCTCCCTTTATGATTTCTTAGGGCTCCAATTACGACATGGGCTGTACGCAGTGATTTCAATAGTACTTTCGGTTGAATAACAGACGTAAAAATTCGAGAATTCACACTGGTTTGCAAACGGCGAAGTTTAAAAAGATTATTATCAAAAACCTTAACCATAGCACCCAGTCCCAATGCCGCTCGAGCGGCAAACTCGCCCACCGTTCCAGAACCAATTATAACGACTTCTGTAGGTGTAATTCCAGAAAAACCACCCAGCATATTTCCTTTTCCATAGCTGGTATCTGCCAAATACTGTGCAGCTAACAAAATGGAAGTATTTCCTGCAATTTCGCTGACTGCTCGAACCAAAGGAAATGAGTTGAAACTGTCTCGAATAAATTCAAAAGCCAAAGCAATAACTTTCTTTTCAGAAAGTTTTCGGAAATATTCGGGCGTTTGAGCCGAAATATGAAGAGCCGAAATAATGGTTTGTCCTTTTTTAACGAATTCTATTTCTGGCATAGACAAAGGGGAAACTTTGGCTATAATATCGGCTTGTTGAAAAACCTCCTTGGCGGTGCCTACAATTTCGCCTCCTGCTTCGGCATATTCGGTATCCGTAAAACAGGCTCCCAATCCTGCATTTTCCTCAATTACAACTCGATAGCCATTCTCAACCAACATATTTACTGCTTCGGGAACAATGGCCACTCGATTTTCATAAAAACAAATCTCTTTTGGAATACCTACCACCAAAGAACTACTTTTAGTGCGAACATCCAACATTTCTTCCTTAGGCATCAAGCCACTGCGACTGATATTGAAATATTTTGATTGATTTTCTTCCATGACTATTATTTTTTAAAACTCAAACATTCTACTTTTGGTGATTTCGTTCACCGTAATTTTTACATAAACAACATTATCAGGCATAAGCAAGGACGCTATTTCGGGCCATTCGACAAAACAATAATGACCGCTATAAAAATAATCTTCTGCTCCAATTTGTCGAACATCATCGATCGATTCTAGACGATATAAATCAAAATGATAAATGGGATCAAGATGTTTATCAACATACTCATTTACAATGGTAAAAGTGGGGCTCGACACCAAGCTATCTGAATCTAGAACTTCGCACAAAGATTTTACAAAAGTCGTTTTTCCAACACCCATTTCGCCTTGCAATGCAAAAACTCGGGCTTCTTTGTGATGATGGAGCAAGCTTTGTGCAACTTTTTTTAATTCTTCAATGCTTTTAATTTGCATCTGCATTTTTAACGTGGTTTTAGTTTGATGTATGGAATCAACACCTCTTCCATCGAGATGCCACCATGTTGAAACGTATTTTTATAATAATTTACGTAGTAATTATAATTGTTGGGATAGGCGAAAAAATCATTGCTTCGACAAAAGACAAAAGTACTCGACAAGTTTTCTTGGGGCAAAAATGCTTTGGCTGGATTCTGAATTTCAAAAACCTCCTTCGGATTAAAACCCCCAAGGGTTTTCCCAACCTTGTATCGCAAATTAGAATTGGTTGATTTATCTCCCATAATTCGAACTGGATTATTCACTCGAATAGATCCATGATCGGCAGTAATAACCACCGAAACATTTTTTTCTGCCAATTTTTTCAGCAAATCAAACAAGGGAGAATGCTCGAACCAAGAAACGGTAACCGAACGATAGGCCGATTCGTCGGGAGCCAATTCTCGAACTATTTCTACATCCGTTCGGGCATGCGACAACATATCAATAAAATTGAAAATAATTACATTAATGGGATGGTGCAAATACTGATTCAAATTGTCGACCATTTTTTTTCCAAATTCCTGATTTAAAACCTTGGCATAGTGAAACTTGACATTTTTGCCATACCGTTTTAAATTTTCGGCAAACAACGAACTCTCATGCTGATTTTTGTTCTCTTCCGAAGATTCTTCTACCCAATATTCAGGGTATTTCTTTTTGATCTCGGACGGCAACATTCCAGCAAACAGCGCATTACGAGCATAATGCGTGGCCGTGGGCAAAATTCCACAATACAAACTGTCCTCTTCTATTCTAAAATAATTAGAAAGTACGGGTTCCAAAACCTTCCATTGGTCGTATCTCAAATTGTCAATCACTATTAAAAACGTAGGATTATCGCTGGATATATTAGGAATGAGTTTGTTTTTCAATATGGTATGCGACATTTCGGGACGATTCTCGCATTCAGGTTGCAACCAATCCATATAATTTTTGGAATAAAACTTACAAAATGAACGATTGGCTTCGTCTTTTTGTTCTTGAATAATTTGACTAATATTTTCATCGTTGATTTTATCCAATTCAATGTCCCAATATGTCAGCTTTTTATAAATGTCCATCCACTCTTGTATGGTTGCAGCATTCATAATGTCCATGCTGATGGTTCTGAAATTCTGTTGATAGGTCAAAAGTTGCTTTTTCCTTATGAGTTCCTTGTTTTCCACAATTTTTTTCAAACTCAGCAAAATTTGATTCGGATTGACAGGTTTAATCAAGTAATCAAAAATATTGGAACCGAGAGCATCGTTCATAATATGCTCTTCTTCACTTTTGGTTATCATCACCACAGGCAGGGTAGGATTCGTCTCATTAAGCCTTGTCAAAACTTCCAAACCACTTAATCCAGGCATATTTTCGTCTAGCAAAACCACATCATACATCGATTCTTTAAGCATTTCCAGAGCTTCCGCTCCATTGTTTGCCGTTTCCACCAAAAAACCTTTTTGTTCAAGAAACATCACATGAGGTTTTAAAAGATCAATTTCATCATCTACCCACAAAATTTTCGTATTCGTCATATAGCAAGCCTGTCATCGTTAAATAAATAATATGTTTTTGTATTAAAAATATCCATTCGTTATTAAATCTTCGTTTTGGAACCATTTACTACTACTAAAATAATAACAAAAATAATTGATTTTTTCCAATTTATGACAATGCAACGAAAATAATCATATTTTTGAACTTTAAAATAAGCAAATTATCGTGTTTGACACCTACAATAAGAGAAAAATAATAAACGATCCAGTCCATGGTTTTATTACTATTCCAGATGAATTAAGCTATGATTTAATAGGACACAAGTATTTTCAACGTTTGAGACGCATCAAGCAGTTGGGATTGACGAGTTTAGTTTATCCGGGTGCCAATCACAGTCGTTTTCATCATGCGCTGGGAGCTATGCATCTAATGATGTTGGCCGTCGATTCACTCCGAATGAAAAACGTTCCTATTTCGGAAGAAGATGCTTTGGCTGCCTATTACGCCATATTGTTGCACGACATTGGTCA
>JAQUHH010000120.1 GCA_028683685.1 Bacteroidales bacterium | reverse complement strand
TTTTCTTGCTTTTGAGAATTAAATATATCATTCCCCGAAATATTATCAACAATAATTAATGTATCCGAAGACTCATGCGTTCCATAATCCGATCTTCCAAAAAAAGAAAAATGATGACTCCATGAATTATTAACTTTAATATCTCGACTTATATTTGCAGACAATCCAAGATTCATTTTTCGTGCATCCAACCATAAATTATCCTGATTTTTAGAAATAGTATGCAAACCCTCCATATCCATAATCATAACTCGCTCACGTGTACCCTCTTTCTGAATAAAACCCAATTCATTTCTAAGTTCTAAATCATATTTTCCAAGTTTTGTTTTCAAATTAGTAGCATAGCCATAAGTATATGCATCAACCTGCGTTGAAGCTTGCATTAAACCTGTTAATGGTGGCACTATTTCATAATAATTTTTACGTTTACTATTATCCATCAAATGGTCAACATGGGTATAATAAACCATGGTTTCAATGACATTTTGTTTTTTCTGTCCAAAAAATGCTTTGTGAGTTATATTAAAGATGTCCGTAAAATCATGAGCTTCATCCATTTGCAATGCAGGAAATCGAACGTCTCTAGCTTCCGAACGAAGATATTGAAATTGGAATTCATGATTTTTAATAAGCTTTGTTCCCACATTTATATTGTAATAATTTTTCTGGTACGAAGCGATAACAGTCTCCCCTGCTCCTGTTAGATAATTGGAATAATTATGATTTCCTCCAGAAACTCTCCAGAAAAAATCATTATTGCCTCCCATTAACTCTGCCGAAGTTCCAATTCCATCATAAACCGATTCATATCCCATCAAAATTCCACCGCTTATCTTCTTGTTTTCCATGGGCTTCGCCTTTTTTAAATGCAAATTCAAAACTCCGCCAACAGCAGGACCATACATAAGCATTTGAGGACCAAAAACAGCATCCACAGAAACGACCTCATTGGCATCGAGATGAGAGGTAACAGGATCCATTCGGTTTGGACAACCTCCTTCAATTTGCAAACCACCCGACAATAAAATTATTAATTGTGCATTTCTAAAACCTCTTACAACAGGATCTAATGAAGTTCCACCTTTTTTTACGGCAGATAAATTGGGTAAGAATTTTAATGTTTTACTTATATCACTTTCATTATCTAATAGCTCCAATGGCAAAGATTTTATCATCGAATTTTCAAGTGTTGTTTCGTTTGAAATAATCTCCACTTTGGGAAGTGTTATAACGCTATCTTGAATCTGAGCAATACTATTTTTACTAAATAAAAAAAGAAAAATAACAAAAGAAATTTTAAAATAAGAATGATTATTCATTACACTCGAATTAAATTAATACAATTTCACAAATTTAAAGAAAAAAATCGAGAATGATTCTTTGAAAAAAAAATGAAATAAAACAAGATATTTCTAATAACATTTGTTAAGTTTGCAAAAAAACAAAATCATGAGTGAATTAAAAGAATTAAACAACATTAAATACCGCATTGCTGTTGCCTCAGGCAAAGGTGGTGTAGGAAAATCTACAGTTGCAGCCAATTTAGCATTAGCGTATGCAAGTGAAGGATTAAAAGTAGCACTGCTTGATGCCGACATATACGGTCCATCTATTCCCATTCTATTTGGATTGGAAAAAGAAAAACCCGAAATGACTTCTATTGATGGTAAAGAAGTTTTTTTGCCCATTAATAAATTTGGCGTAAAAATTCTATCTATTGGTTTTTTTATTAATCCCGACCAATCCTTAATTTGGCGTGGACCCGCAGCTTCATCCATTCTTTCGAGAATGATAAATGATACACTTTGGGGAGATATTGACGTAATGGTTATTGACTTCCCTCCTGGAACTGGTGATATTCCAATTACATTGGTAAATGAAGCCAAACCAAGCACCGCCATTATTGTTACAACCCCTCAAAAATTATCCGTTTCTGATGCTCAAAAATCAGGATTAATGTTTATGCACGAACAAATTAATGTTCCTATTTATGGTATTGTTGAAAATATGTCATGGTTTACTCCCACCAATCATCCTGAAGATAGATATTATATTTTCGGAAAAGGCGGTGGTCAAGCATTGGCTTGCTCAATGGGAACCAAGCTCGTTGCACAAATCCCTATCGCTCAAGGACTTGCAGGAGCTGCCGACGAAGGAAAACTGATTAATTACGAACAAAATGAAATCACCTTACCTCTTTTTAGAAAATTGGCTTCGGAAATTTTTGGAAGTTTAGATAAATAACAAATCTCTTAGAATAGTAACTGGGTGACTGATGCCGAATTGTAAAAATCTTCGATTTTGTGACAATTCGAGCATCCTCGAAAAATTACAAAAATCATAGATTTTTTATTTTTCGGGAGTAACTGAGTGACTAGCTGATAATTGATTTCCGTAATTTTTAATTTTTAATTCTTAATTCTTAATTGAATAAGCGTTTTTACTCCAAATTATGCAGGATTTTTTCACAAAAATCCTGCATAATTTGTTTATGATCAAAAGCTAAAATAGGTAATTTTTTCAATAAAAACCATTGAGCATCCTTGGCATCATCCGCTGCTGCAAACGCTATATTATTAGAACAAACTCCATAATAAACAACAGAAACAGTATGACCTCTAGGATCTCTGCCCGGTGTACCGTATGTTTTAAACTGTTTTAAAAAAATATTCTGAATTCCAGTTTCTTCCTGTAATTCACGAAAAGCAGCATCGGGTAAATCTTCATTTTCATCGACAAAACCTCCTGGTAAAGCCCAACAATCAGCAAACGGATTATTCTTTCGCTGAATAAGCAAAATTTGCGTAAAATCATCGTTTAACACAATAATATCAACACAAACTGCAGGTCGAGGATATTCGTAACGATACGTCATATTATCTCAATCTCTCTAAATAATAGGCAATTGTTTTTTCCAATCCATAATACAAAGCATCCGATACCAATGCGTGACCAATGGATACTTCCAATAAATTTGGAATAATTTCCTGAAAATATTTCAAATTTATCAAATTTAAATCATGTCCAGCATTCATTCCTAAGCCGTGTTCAACTGCTGTTAAAGCAGCTTTGTAATAAGGATCCACGGCTTTTTCCCGATTCAACTCATAATTAGAAGCATAAAATTCAGTATACAATTCAATGCGGTCGGTGCCTGTATCTTTGGCATACTTTACCATTTCTATTTCTGGATTTACAAAAATAGAAGTTCTAATTCCATTTTCTTTAAAACGTAAAATAATATCTTTCAAGAGTTGGGTATTTTTCTTCGTGTCCCATCCATTGCTTGAAGTTAAAGCTTCTGGCGGATCAGGAACTAAAGTAACTTGTGCAGGTTTTACTTCACAAACTGTTTTGATAAAAAACTCGGATGGATATCCTTCCACATTAAATTCAGTTTTCAACAAAGGTTTTAAATCATATAAATCTTGATAGCGAATATGTCGCTGATCTGGACGAGGATGAACTGTAATACCCTCTGCACCAAAAGATTCGATATCCGAAGCTAGTTTTATCAAATTTGGATAATTGGCTCCTCTCGAATTTCGGATAAGAGCAATTTTATTGATGTTTACACTCAATTTTGTCATATTGTTTTTTTTTCAAAAGTAATACTTTTTCTACAATTCTTAAGGAATCACTGGCATTGTTTACATTTGTCAAATAACGATCAAAAAACCATATTCAACGGGGTATTTACCAGAATAAAACTAAAATATTTCATTTTTTCATAAAAAACATAAAATACAATTATAATACAGTAAATCATATATTTAAGTAAATAAAAAATGATGTTCTTGACAAAATATTCGTCATTAATATTTTTTTTTGAAAAAAAAAATGAAATAAAACATCAAAGTAAGAAAATTTACATTAAATTTGGGGCATAATTATTAACCAAAAAATAAACCTATGAGAAAAATTACTTTTTTATTATCCGTATTAATCGCCTTAGCAATGGGCGTTAATGCACAAGATGTTGGTGTTACTGGATTCACTAGCCCAGCTACAGCCTCATTCAATTTACCTGCTAATGGTCAACTAGACTTGGCTATTATCATTAAAAACTTTGGCACCGTAGATTTAGTTGCAGGAAACACTATTAATCTTGAGATATCATTAAATGGTACAACTGCTGGAACTAGCGCTATTCCACTTTCTGGTACAGAGACAATTCTTGTTGATGAATCAATTGGTATTTCTTTTGAACCTATTGATTTATCTGCTGTTCCTGCTGGCACTTATCAATTCTGTGTTGCCACTGCTGGTACAGACTTAGGTGCTGATCCAAATACTGCCAATGATGAAAGTTGCTTCACACTTGTTGTAGGTGCTGCTTCTGTTGGAGAAGAATCTATTTCACAATTCTCTGCTTTCCCAAATCCTGCAAACAACATGATTAATGTTGTTTCTCCTGTTTCTTTCGAAATGGTTCGTTTATTTGACATGGCTGGACGCGAAGTTTATTCTTTCAAAGGAACAAACACCAATCATCAAATTAATGTTTCTAACTTACCTGTTGGCTTATATTTCTTAAGCATCGAAGCGGAAAACAACAAATCAACTAAAAAAGTTTCAATTGCTCGCTAAGCATTGAAAAATATTTCATAAAAAAACCGGGACTTTGTTCCGGTTTTTTTATTGGATTAGATTTTGTAATTTTGCCGTCCAATAATTTTACTCATGATTACTGTCAATAGCTTATCAATTCACTTCACTGGTGACGACCTTTTCAACAATGTATCTTTTGTTATTTCAGACAATGACAGAATTGGATTAACTGGAAAAAATGGAGCCGGAAAATCAACCTTACTTAAAATATTAGCCAAAGAACTCGAACCTGAAAAGGGAAGCATTGTCGTTTCGCAAGGACATGAAATTGGTTATTTACCTCAAGAGCTAATTCCTGATACCAACAATAATGTTTGGGACGAAACACAAAAAGCCTTTGAAAAACTATTTCTCTTAGAAACAGAAAAGGAAATTTTGCATTCTTCCATATTAGAACGAGATGATTATGAAACAGAAGAATACCTCAATATAATTAGCCAAATTTCGGAAATTGACGAAGCATTAAACATTTCTGGTTTAAAAAACAAAGATGCAGAAGCCGAAAAAGTACTTCTTGGATTGGGTTTTGAAAAGTCAGATTTTTCAAGAAACATGACCGAATTCAGCAGTGGATGGCAAATGCGTGTTGAATTGGCGAAAATCTTACTCAAAAAACCCGAAGTTCTCCTTTTGGATGAACCTACAAACCACTTAGACATTGAGTCCATCCAATGGCTCGAAAATTATATAAAAAATTACTATGGTGCAATTGTACTTGTTTCCCACGACAGAACTTTCCTCGATACCGTAACCAAAAGAACCATAGAAATTAGTCTTGGAAAAATTTACGACTATAAATGCAGTTATAGCGAATACGTTGAACGTCGCATCGAACGCATCGAGCAACAAAACTCAATTTTAACCAACCAACAAAGACAAACAGCTCACACTCAACAATTTATTGAACGTTTCAGATATAAAGCATCGAAAGCGAAACAGGTAAAATCAAAAATCAAGCTTCTCGAAAAAATGGATGTTGTTGAAATTGATGAACTGGATACATCGGCTATTCATTTCAAGTTTCAACCTGCTCCCCACTCTGGCATTGTGGTGGTGGAAGCCAAAAATCTAACAAAAATATACGACACAAAAAAAGTTTTAAACAATATTGATTTTTCAATAAGCAGAGGCGAAAAAATAGCTTTTGTTGGAAAAAATGGAGAAGGGAAAACTACATTTTCTAGAATTATTGTTGATGATTTAGCCCCAAGTTCGGGACTGATAAAACTTGGACATCAGGTTTCTATTGGTTATTTTGCTCAAAATCAAGCCCAATTGCTCGATCCTGACAAAACTGTTTTTGAAACCATCGATGACATCGCTATTGGCGATATCCGAACTAAAATCAGAGGTATTCTTGGCAGTTTTTTATTTCAAGGAGAAGACATTGATAAAAAAGTGAAAGTCCTTTCTGGTGGTGAAAAAACAAGATTGGCTTTGGCGAAACTTTTACTTGCTCCAGTTAATTTATTAGTGCTCGATGAACCTACAAACCACCTCGATATGGACTCGAAAGATGTCCTTAAATCTGCTTTATTACAATATGATGGAACTTTAATTATTGTATCGCACGACCGAGATTTTTTACAAGGCTTGACCGAAAAAGTATACGAATTTAAAAACAATAAAATCAAACAATTTATTGGAGATGTTTTCGATTTTTTAGAAGCCAAAAATATAGATCATCTTAATGATTTAAATGCCATTAGCAAAGCTAATTCTACAAAAAATCAACAAACAGAATCTGAAAACAAACAAGATTGGGCAAGAAAAAAAGAATTGGATAGCAAAATTCGGAAACTCAATAATCAAATTCAAAAAATTGAAGAAGATATTCACGGTAAAGAAGAAATGATAAAAGCCTTGAATATTAAACTTGCTCATCCCGAAAAATATGCAGATGAAATTAATTCTGGGAAAATATATACAGCATACCAAGAATTTGAAAAAAGCATTCAGAAACTAGAATCAGAGTGGGAAAATTTACATATTGAAAAAGAATCTCTTGAAAATCAATAATATTTCATATTAAATTTTCCTCAATTAATTTCCGTATTGTAATTTCCATATCAAAACAAAAAAAATGAATGGCGGATTTCAATCCCGAAGGATTGCATATTTATAGAATTATTTTTTGTATTAAATAATTTTCTGCAAACATACGAGGGTCGCATCTTGGTTATTATATTTTATTTTCTATAAACATGTGAATCCTACGGATTCATGATGAGCATTTTAGAGTTTCGGCGTTTCGGCAGGTTCGGCTTCCTCAACAATCGAATATAGCTCAACAACACGGCGGAAAATCACTAGAACTTCCTTAGTAAATTCTTTTGCGAACCAAAAAGTTCTTAACATAATGTTCTATCCCATCTTCTAGGGAGAAAAAATCATTTTGATAGCCTGCTTTACGTAATTTTGACATATTTGCTTCTGTAAAATACTGATATTTATCCCGAATATCGATGGGTGTATCAATAAATTCAATTTTGGGTTGCAATCCTAAAGCTTTATAAGTGCTCAAACCCAAA
>JAQUHH010000119.1 GCA_028683685.1 Bacteroidales bacterium | reverse complement strand
CTTAAACATTCATCCCATAGCATGGATAAAAATTATAGTAAACAACACCGATCCTTACGATAATAGCGACCGAATTTCTTTTAAATACGATTCGGAAGACACGCCAGTTTGCTCAGATTGTTGCAACGACACTCCCACCTTGGGGTACGGTATGATATACTCAAACACCTCAAAATGCAAATTATACGGCAATAAAAATGCAAAAATTTCATGGACCGTGCAAAAACACGGCGAAATAAAAACGTACTCCGAAAATATTTTTTGTTCGGCATTTGATACTACTGCTTTTAATATTGACTATTAATGCACGATTTAGAACCATTCTGGCTTTGGCGAGACTATTATACTACCGAAACTGATAAAAAATCTCCCTTTTATAAACAAAATTATAGCGAAATATATTTTTCAAACGCTATTTATAATTATTTCATTCATCCACAATGGGACAATTTTGACTCCAATACATTGTATTTAAAAATCTTATATGCGGATTACAATTTAGGATTTTGCATTATTGAGCTAATAGGAGAATGGAATGATTGTCTCTATAATGACATAAAATTCTTAAAAAGAAACATTATTGAAGTTCTGCTTGCCGAAAATATCAATAAGTTTATTTTGATCGGAGAAAATGTTTTAAACTTTCATTATTCCGATGATTCCTATTACCAAGAGTGGTTTGAAGAAGCTGAAAATGGCTGGATTGTGGCTTTGGGGTTTAGACAACATCTCATCCATGAATTTAAAAATGCGGGAATTCAACATTATATTCAGTTTGAAGACGAAGAATACGCCATAGATTGGAGAATAATGAAGCCTACTGAGCTTTTTTTAAGAATTGAAAATGATTATTTTAGCCAAAAATATTTACTTCCAATATAAACTTTGTAGGTTCAAAAAAAACACTTAATTTTGACCTATGATTTCTAAGTATCTTTTGAAAATTTCACACTACATAATTACTGTTAGAGATAGATATAATATTTCTAATCAACATTTTATACTCTTTCTGAGTCTTATTATTGGAATTGTTGGAGGACTTTCTGCCATTTTATTAAAAAACTTGGTTTTCTACACTTCTCACTTTCTTCACAGTCGCTTTCCTGCTAATGAATACAACTTTTTATATTTAGCTTTTCCCATCATTGGGATAACCCTGACCGTAATTTATTTACGTGTTTTTATTAAAGACAAAATCAACCACGGGGTGAGCCGGATTTTATATGCCATTTCGAAAGACAAAGGCAATATTAAGCCACATAATATGTATTCATCTCTGGTTTCCAGCACATTAACAGTTGGCTTTGGAGGCTCTGTTGGGCTTGAGGCACCAATTGTTCTCACAGGCTCAGCCATCGGCTCTAACATTGGAAGATTGTTTAAAATGAATACACAAACAAAAATCCTATTGATTGCATGTGGTTCTTCTGCCGCCATGGCAGCAATTTTCAAATCGCCTGTTGCCGCAATTGTTTTTGCCATCGAAGTTTTGATGATTGATCTTACCATGGGTTCTCTTTTACCTCTGCTTATTGCTTCGATTACAGGAACTACTGTTTCTTTTCTTTTGCTGGGCAAAGAGGTCATGTTTGACTTCAATATTACCAATAATTTCGACATGTCGAACATTCCTTTTTTTATCATACTCGGCATTTTTTGTGGTTTTGTGTCTTTGTACTTTACTCGAGCTTCGATGTATGTCGAAAATATTTTTAAAAACTTTAAGCAACCAGGAACCAAGATTTTAGCAGGAGGAATTGGTTTAGGAATATTAATTTTCTTTTTCCCGATATTATACGGTGAAGGCTATCAAGACATCAACTACATACTAAACGGTCAAGCATACGAAATGATGCACAACAGCTTTTTCTATGACTATAAAGAAAATGCGTATCTATTTTTAATATTTATATTTTTAGTATTGATTTTCAAGGTTATAGCTATGTCAATAACCAATGGTGCTGGCGGTATTGGAGGTGTGTTTGCTCCATCTTTGCTGATGGGTGGATTGTCGGGATATTTTATTGTTTTGTTTACAAAAACTTTTTCAAATTTCAATTTGCCAACTGCAAACTTCACTTTGGCAGGAATGGCTGGTGTGATGGCCGGTGTCATGCATTCGCCACTAACCGCTATTTTCTTAATTGCAGAAATAAGCGGAGGATACCAATTGTTTATCCCATTGATGATTACTTCTGCTTTTGCATACTTAACCGTGATTCCGTTCGAACGATACTCGATTTATAGCAAACGCCTTGCTGCACGCGGAGAATTGGTAACACACCACAAAGACAAAACGGCCTTGTTGCATTTGAACATAATGGAAATGCTCGAAACCAACTTTTCCACCGTCAATAATAACGCTTCATTGAGAGAGCTTGTAAAGGTAATTTCTTCCTCAAAACGCAATGTTTTTCCAGTCGTGGATAGTCAAAATAATTTCGAGGGATTGGTTTTTATGGATGATATTAGAGACCTGATTTTTAATCCTGAAATATATGACAGCGTTTTTGTTTCAGAGTTAAAATACACACCCAAATGCACCATTGCACCAGATGAACCCATGAAAGACGTAGTGCAAAAATTTGAAGAATCGGGAACCTACAATATGCCTGTTGTCGATCGTGACAATAAATACATTGGCTTTGTTTCCAGAGCAAATATGTTTACCAATTACCGCGAAATTATTGAAGAACTTTCTCAAGACTAAAAAAATACGATATGATTAATTTGAAAAATGCAAAACTAGAAAGCCTTTGCGTCCATCAAGTAGGAAATAAAACCAAGGGAGAAGAGCTTCTTTTATCGCAATCCACCACTCCACTTCACAGCGAAAAATTGCTAAAAACCTTACATAAATTTTTTCTGTCTCAGTTTAATGTAAACGAACTTTATTCTTTTTCATTCTCGAATGATGACTTTACGATGAATCCGCTTTTTAACTACGCACTTGGGATATTTAGCATGCCAAATTCGCTTTTTAAAAACAGCATCGATATTGCCAAATTGCTATATGAAAACTCAACTCATCCACAAATAAAATCAGGAAATCTTTTTATAGCCTATTTCTCTCATGTAAATCATAATGAGCAACTTACCGAAGCCATAGGGATTTTTAAGGCCGAAAACAAACAGTCCTTTATCACTATTGAAGAGGCTCAAAATCAATTTGTTTTGGATTGTGATTCTGGATTCAACAGTCGAAAAATGGATAAGGCTTGCTTGATTGTCAACGGCAATGGAGATCACGGATTTCATGTGTTAGTGGCTGACAATCTATCTAAATCATCCGATGCACAATATTGGAAAGAAGATTTTTTGAATGTAAAACCATGCAGCAATGAATACAATCACACCAAAGAGTTTTTAAATCTTACGAAAACCTTTGTTGTTGAAAAACTAAAAGATGATTTTGAAATTGACAGAGCCGACCAGATAGATATGCTGAATCGTTCGGTAGATTTTTTCAAAAACAACGAACAACTCGAAAAAGAATCCTTTGTGAAAGAAGTTTTTGCCGATGAAAACATCATTAAATCGTTTATGGATTTCGACAAAGAATACTGTGTTCAACGCGATGTGGTAATTGACGATTGTTTTGAAATTTCGCCCCAAGCCGTAAAAAAACAAGCCCGTTTTTTTAAAAGCGTTTTAAAACTCGATAAAAACTTTCATGTTTATATTCATGGAAATAAAGATATGATTGAACGTGGCGAGGACGAAAATGGACGAAAATTTTACAAACTGTTTTTCGACGAAGAGAGCTAAAAGAGATTCCTTGAATTGCTAATTTAGCATACACAAAATCGCAATAAAAACTCAGTTGTGCCGAACCATTTAAGATTATTTCTAGTATTCGGGATAAATGTTTTTATAGTGCAAATAACGATTCCAAACATCGTTTACATACTTTTTGCTTCGTTTTCCATAATGATAACCACTTTTGACTTCCGGTAAATTGTAAATGGAAGGTTTCGCTTTAAGGATTAGACAAGAATCAACATTCGAATCCCAAATATTTGGATCTTTTCCAAACTTAACAGCAATTCTACGAGCTTCGTCTATATGACCACTTCCGGTATGATAGGCAGCGATTACAAATTTCCCAAGTTGCTCTTGATCAACAACCTCATCCTTGTATTTATTTCTAAGATAATCAATCAACTTAGCCCCGTGAGTAATTTGCTGTTCGCCGTTCATGGAAGGTGTAACGCCAAACTTTTTAGCCGTAGCAGGCATTAATTGCAACAAACCAAAACTTCCACCTTCGCCAATTAAACCATCCTTAAACTTTGATTCCTGATAAATAATGGCTCCATATAAACGCCAATCCCATTTATATTTTTGACTAACTTTTTTTAAAACTTTATCATATTTCGACAATTGATTTTGTTTTTTAGATTCCATAGAATTGGAAAAACGTACCGGTGAATATGAATAATGATAATATTTGTGATACAGTTTTTTGTATTTCTTTGTTTGTTTAAACCCTTCTAACCAAACATTTACAGTATCTCTCAAGGCAATGTTTTTGGGATGAAAAACCCATTCTAGAGACAAGCTATCACAAACCTCAAAGGAATAATCAATATTATCATAATAGGAAGCATAAACTTTGGCAACATTTCTTTCGCAAACAGTATAGTCGATACTTTTGTTAGAAACCATTTCGATTAGATTTTCAATGCTATTTTCTTTATCAAAAAGGAAATTAAAATCAACATTCTGTTTTACTGAATTTCTATAAATAAATTCGGAATAAGAGCTGTTTGCGGGTAGAGCAATAGTTTTACCCTGCAAATCAGACCATTGTGAAACAAAAAAGCGATCTTTCGTTTTCCTTTGAACCAATGCTAAAGGAGATTTTGAATGAGGCTCGCTAAACAATAAAAATTGATTACGCAAATGCGTTTCTTTATTATTTCCAGCCAAAATATCTGATTTTCCCACAATAAGCGACTCAAAAACCTGAGCCGTGTTATCATGTACCACAACTTGCAAATGTAAACCCAGATAATGAGCCAACTCATTTAGTAATTCCAATTGAAAACCAAGTGGTTTGCCTTTGTAAATATAATAATCAATACTGTTATAATTTAATGTAACTCTCAAAACTCCACTCGATAAAAGCTCCTCGTATTGCTTTTGGAGACAAAAAACCTCCGAATCCTTTTCTTTATTTTCGCACGAAGCAAAAACAAGAACAAACAAAAGCAAAAAGACAAATTTACGCATACACCTAGTTAATGTTTACACTAAAATCCGGGTTACGGGATTTTTGAAAATAGTCAAAATTTCGTAGTCATAAAAAATCAAAAAGCAAAGTAATTAGTTGGAAGGAGTTTGTCGAATAAAAGTCTTCAAATAAAATAAAATAATTTTGATGTTTCCTTACCAAATATTTCAGGGTTCAAAGATAATAAAAATATATTAATAACACCAAAGACCAGAATATTAGAAAGGTGCAAAGATAATTAAACCCAAAGCAAGTAAAGAAAACTTTAGATTTTCAATCAATAAAAAACTACATATTCCCATAAATATAAAAAGCCCTCCAATGGAGAGCTTTTTATAAAATGTCTGCAAGAAAACGCCAACTTCGTTGTTGCGTATGCCTCAAATTTGACGTTTTTTTATCAAACACACAGTTTTCTTGCAGTAACTATATTAAAAATTATAATTATTTCAATTCGTGAATAACAAGTCCAGATCTTAGTTTTGGCTCGAACCAAGTTGTTTTTGGAGGCATAATATTGCCCGTATCTGCAATGTCAATCAGTTGTTTCATAGAAACAGCATACAATGCAAACGCCACTTTCATTTCGCCATTATCCACTCTGCGTTGCAACTCGCCTAAACCCCGAATACCGCCAATAAAATCAATGCGTTGGGAAGTTCTCAAATCAGCAATTCCTAAAACTTTATCCAAAACATGATTTGACAAAATTGTCACATCCAATACACCAATGGGGTCATTGTCGTCATACGTATGTTTTTTGGCTGTCATTTTATACCAATTTCCACTTAAATACATACTAAATTCATGCAATGCAGCAGGTTTATAAATATCGGCACCCATTTTTTCAACCACAAAAACGTCGTTTAATTTATTTAAAAACTCTTCTTCCGACAGTCCGTTTAAATCTTTTACCACACGGTTGTAATCAATAATTTTTAATTGATTGTCTGGAAAAATAACCGACATAAAATAATTATATTCTTCTTTTCCAGTGTGATTTGGATTGTTTTTCTTTTGTTCGGCACCTACCAATGCGGCTGCAGCAGTACGATGGTGACCATCGGCAACATATAGGTCTGGAATATCGTTTGCGAATATCTCTACCAAACGAGCAATAATTGCTTTGTCGTTAATCACCCAAAAATGATGACCAAAACCTTCGTCAGCTACAAAATCATATTCTGGAGCTTCGTTCTTAATAATGTTGTTTACAATGGCATCAATTTCTTTATGAGCAGGATACGCAAAAAATACAGGTTCAACGTTGGCGTTGGTAATACGAACGTGCATCATTCTGTCTTGTTCTTTATCTTTACGCGTTAACTCATGTTTTTTAATGTGATTGTTGAAGTAATCTTCGATGTGTGTACACGCCACAATACCGTACTGAGTACGGCCGTCCATGGTTTGGCCATAGATGTAAAATTTCTCTTCCGCATCTTGAACCAACCATTTATTGGTTTTGAATTTATTGTAGTTTTCAACAACTCTGTCGTAAACTTCTTGACCGTGCTCGTCAATGCCTTGAGGAAATTCTAATTCTGCTTTGGTAACACGCAACAAAGAATATTTGTTTCCTTCTGCTTCAACACGTGCTTCCGCTGAATTTAAAACATCATACGGACGAGAAGCCAATTGTTTAACAATCTCTTTTGAAGGTCTTAACCCCCTGAATGGTTTAATAATTGCCATAATTAATATATTTTTATATGTTTTTACAATTTTATGGTGCAAAACTACAAAAAAAGAGATGTGAAGTTGACTTTCAAAGGAAAATTATTTTATAAAGAACAACTTAATGACTCTTAAATTCAAGTAATAAATGCAACTTTACAGGGTAAAGTAATAAATATTTTTTCAGAAGAAAGAGAGAAAAAGATTTCTCCCTTTCCATCTGAATGGAATAAATGTTTATAATTGCTCCCTCCTA
>JAQUHH010000118.1 GCA_028683685.1 Bacteroidales bacterium | reverse complement strand
ATCGGAATTCTTTCCGCTTTATTTATTATTGTTATTTTGGAATTCATTCCAAAATGGTCCTACTGGCATTTTTTCCTCTTTTTAGCATACGTTCTTACGGTGTTTATTTCTCTATTTTACATTGCTCAACTTAATAAAAACAAGAATTTAAAAAAATGATCTCCTTTTCAAAAAAACAGATTTTAATTGGTTTTGGAATATTCGTATTAATTGCATTTCCTGTGTATTATTTAATTAGCAATAGTACCGAAGTCGAAGAGAACAAAGATGCCAAATACGCCAGCGAAATGACACGCGAGTATAAAATTTATTCGCCTGTAATTCCAAAAAACTTAAGTTTTGCGGGTGAAGCTATACCTCTTGACACTTATTATGTTTACGAAGCAGTAGACCGCGAACTATTGGTAAATACTTATTGGCACTCAAATTTAATTCTTCTTTTGAAAAGAGCGTACCGCTATTTCCCAATTATTGAACCCATTCTCAAAGAGGAAGGAATTCATGATGATTTCAAATATTTGGCCCTTATCGAGAGCAGCTTTACCAACGTTTCCTCTCCAGCTGGAGCCGCTGGTTTTTGGCAATTTATGAGAACTACTGGTCAACGTTTTAATTTAGAAATCACAAAAGAAGTAGACGAACGCCTCAACTTAGAAAAAGCTACGCATGCAGCATGTAGTTATTTCAAAATTTTATATCGACAATTTAACAGCTGGACATCTGCAGCAGCAGCCTACAACATGGGCGAAGGCGGATTGAGGCGACAAATGACCCAACAAAAACAAGATGAGTACTGGAATTTGTATCTTAATTCCGAAACTTCACGCTACGTTTCTCGAATCTTAGCCGTGAAAATCATTATAGAAACTCCGCTACAACATGGTCTAAACTTAAGACTATCAGACATGTATCAACCCATTCCTATGCGCACAATCGAAGTAGACACCAGCATCGCATCTTTGATTGATTTTGCCATTGAACAAAACTCAAATTATCGAATTTTAAAAGAATTTAATCCTTGGTTAATTTCTACCTCTTTAACCAATGTCAACCGAAAAAAATACCTTATTCAACTTCCAGAAATCGGCTATGAATCGAGAGCTAGACAATTATCTAAGTTGAATTCCAAAAATATGATTTTTGGCTCGGATAGTGTTGTAATCAACTAACTCTCTTGCTCCAAAATCATAGCTTACCCCTTTATGAAAAAAAAAGAAACTATTGAAGAAATTATTTCGGAAGAAACTCATCTTTGCGTTGAGGGTGCCCGAGTACATAATTTAAAAAACATAAATGTTCGCATTCCGCGATACGCTTTGGTTGTTATTACAGGACTCAGCGGCAGCGGAAAGTCATCATTGGCTTTCGACACCATATATGCAGAAGGTCAACGTCGCTACATGGAAACATTTTCAGCCTACGCTCGTCAGTTTATTGGCAATATGGAACGGCCAGACGTCGATAAAATCACAGGTTTAAGTCCTGTTATTTCCATCGAACAAAAAACAGTCAACAAAAACCCACGTTCCACTGTTGGAACCATTACCGAAATATATGATTTTCTGAGACTTCTATTTGCTCGTGCTTCGGATGCCTATTCGTACGAAACAGGAGAATTAATGCAAAAGTTTTCGGAAAAACAGATTTTTGAACGCATTATTTCTACCTATCAAGATAAAGAAATAAGCATATTGGCACCGCTTGTTTCGGGGCGTAAGGGTCATTACAGAGAGCTTTTTGAACAGATACGCAAACAAGGTTTTGTAAAAGTAAGAGTGGATGGTGAAATTAAAGAAATCACACTCAAAATGCAAGTCGAACGATATAAAATTCACGACATTGAAATTGTAATCGATCAGATTAAGATTAACGATTCGGCGAATGCTCGTTTAAACTCCTCTTTGCAAACAGCAATGAAGCATGGAAAAGGAATGATGCAAGTTTTAGATCATGAAACAAACAAAGCGCGCAATTTTAGCCGTTTTCTAATGTGCCCAACCACCGGAATATCTTATCCTGAACCAGAACCAAATCTATTTTCGTTTAACTCGCCCTATGGGGCATGTCCAAAATGCAATGGTTTGGGAAAAGTAACCGATATCGACCTTCAAAAAATCATTCCAAATGCTTCAAAATCCATTAAAAATGGCGGAATTGAGCCACTTGGTTCTTACAAAAACAATTGGATATTTCGTCAAATTGAAGCCCTTGGCGAGAAGTATCGCTTTGATATTTCTCAACCTATCGAAGACCTTTCGGACGAAGTCGTAAACATCATTTTATATGGTTCGGATGATATAATCCGTGTAAAAACAGAGTATGCCGGAACTTCTTCTTCTTATTCGATGACATTTCAAGGCGTAGTCAATTTTATTCAATCGCAAGATATTGAAGGAGCTTCTGCAAGCATAAAAAGATGGGTAGAAAGTTTTATGGTTAAACGTGTTTGTGATGAATGCAATGGGAGTCGACTTAAAAAAGAAGCTCTGTTTTTTAAAATTGATCACAAAAACATTTCTCAATTGGCTGAAATGGATATTAAAACCCTCTTAAAATGGGTAAATTCAGTGGAAGAAAAATTAGACGATCGCAAAAAAGCCATTTCATTTGAAACCTTGAGAGAAATTCGTTCCCGTTTAAATTTCCTTGCTGATATTGGAATTAATTATCTCAACTTAAATCGTCCTGCCCAATCTTTGTCAGGGGGTGAAGCACAACGAATTCGTTTGGCCACACAAATTGGCTCCAAACTGGTTAATGTTTTATACATCTTAGACGAACCCAGCATTGGGTTGCACCAAAGAGACAATCATCGATTGATTGAGTCCTTAAAACAGCTCAGAGATGCCGGAAACTCGGTAATTGTAGTAGAGCACGACCTAGATATGATAATGAACGCCGATTATATAATTGATTTGGGAATTGGAGCCGGTATTAATGGAGGAGAAATTGTGGCAGAAGGGGCACCCGAGACTTTTTTAAAATGTAAATCACTCACGTGCGATTACATTTCTGGAGCTCGAAAAATTGAAATTCCTAAAACCAGACGAATTGGAAATGGGAAAAAACTAATTTTACAAGGAGCCAAAGGGCACAACTTGCAAAATGTAACAATGGAGTTTCCTTTGGGACAATTTATTTGTATCACAGGTGTTTCGGGCAGCGGCAAATCGTCGATTATGAACGAAACGCTCTATCCAATTTTGAGCAATCATTTTTATCGTTCCGAAAAACAAATTTTAGAATATAAATCCATTAAAGGCATCGAGCATATCGATAAAGTTATTGAAATTGACCAATCGCCCATCGGAAAATCACCTCGATCAAATCCGGCGACCTATATTGGTGTTTTTGATGAAATTCGCAAACTCTATTCTTCCTTACCCGAATCAAGCATTCGAGGATATAAACCAGGAAGATTCTCTTTTAATGTCAAAGGCGGCCGTTGCGAAACTTGTCGGGGTGCAGGAATTCAAACCATTGAAATGAATTTTCTTCCCGATGTTTACGTAAAATGTCCCGATTGTCAAGGCAAAAGATACAATCGAGAAACTTTAGAAATTAAATATCGAGGAAAATCCATCAACGATATTCTGAATATGGACATCAACCAAGCTTTTCAATTTTTTGATAACATTCCAAATATCCGACACAAAATTGCCACCTTAAAAGAAGTTGGTTTAGGATATATTACACTGGGTCAGCAGTCGAATACGCTTTCGGGCGGCGAAGCACAAAGGGTAAAATTAGCCGAAGAGCTTTCCAAAAAAGATACGGGAAACACTTTTTATATTTTGGACGAACCCACAACAGGTCTTCACTTTGAAGATGTTAGGATTTTGCTGGAAGTACTCAATAAATTAGTAGATAAAGGAAACACCATTATTGTTATTGAGCACAATATGGATGTTATAAAATCAGCCGATTTTATTATTGACATGGGACCAGAAGGCGGAAATGAAGGTGGAAAAATTGTAAACAAAGGAACGCCCGAAGAAATTGTAAAATCAGGCATTGGCTATACGGCAGAATATTTAAAAGAATATTTATAAACTTTGCCATTTCAACTTTTAGCTTGAGAAAACAAATGACAAATATAAAAAAAGGCAATTTAAAATTAAATTGCCTTTTTTTATATTTGTAAAACTCTACTCAACCGTCACCGATTTTGCTAGATTTCGGGGTTGGTCAACATTACAACCTCGATTCAAGGCAATATGATAGGATAACAATTGCAATGGAACGGTGGCCAAAAGCGGAACCAACATCTCTTCTGTTTCGGGAATTTCGATAACATAATCAGCCAAAGACGTAACCGTTTCATCTCCTTTTGTAACAATTGCAATTATTTTCCCTTTACGGGCTTTTACTTCCTGAATATTGCTCACCACTTTATCGTAGGTGCCTTTATTGGTAGCAATAACTACGACGGGCATTTCTTCGTCAATAAGAGCAATGGGACCATGTTTCATTTCTGCTGCCGGATAACCTTCGGCATGTATGTATGAAATTTCTTTTAATTTCAAAGCTCCTTCAAGAGCTACAGGGAAATTGTATCCTCTCCCTAAATATAAAAAGTTTTTAGCATTTGAAAAACGATCTGCAATTTCTTTAATCAATTTTTCATGAGATAAAACTTCTTCTATTTGACGTGGAATACTTTCAAGTGCAATGATTATTTCGTGGTATCGAGAACGAGAAATAGTGCCTTTTTTCTTTGCCAAAGACAAAGCCATAAGCAACAACAACGTTACTTGTGCGGTAAATGCTTTGGTAGACGCAACCCCAATTTCTGGTCCGGCATGCGTGTATGATCCTGCGTGAGTAGCACGGGCAATAGACGAACCTGCCACATTGCAAATTCCAATGACTGTAGCCCCTTTTTCTTTAGCCAATTCAATAGCTGCAAGTGTATCCGCAGTTTCTCCCGATTGAGAAATAGCAATAACAATATCCTTTTCGTTTATAATTGGATCTCGATATCTAAACTCGGAAGCATATTCTACTTCGACAGGAATGCGAACCAATTCTTCAAAAATATATTCACCCACCAAACAAGCATGCCAAGATGTTCCACATGCTACCATTGTAAATCGAGGAGCATTTAACATTTTATCTTCATATTCAGTAATACCTCCCAGAGACACAATTTCTTTTGCAACATTCAAACGACCTCTCATGCTATCCGCAATTGATTTAGGTTGCTCATAAATCTCTTTCAACATAAAATGCTCAAATCCCCCTTTTTCAAGTTGAGTAATGCTCATTTCCAATTGATCGATATAAGGAGTACGTTCAATATTATTGATTGATTTTATTTTTATGCCCTGACTTAGTGAAATATAGGCAATATCTTCATTATCAAGATAAATCACATTTTTGGTATATTCAACCAAAGGAGCACCGTCGGAAGCCACATAATATTCACCAGCTCCAACGCCAATGACCAGTGGACTTCCCTTTCGAGCAGCTATTAAAGAATCAGGATGATTTTTAGAAATGACAACTATGGCATATGTTCCTTCCACTTGGGTAAGAGCAATCCGAACAGCTTCATCTAGATTTACATTTTCATTTTCTCGAATATCTTCAATCAAATGAACCAAAACTTCAGTATCTGTATTGCTTTGAAAAACATATCCTCGATTTACTAATTCTTTTTTTAGAACAGCATAGTTTTCTATAATTCCATTGTGAATTAAAGCGATATCTCTATCTTGTGAAAAATGGGGATGTGCATTTTCATCATTGGGTTCGCCATGTGTAGCTCATCGAGTATGAGCAATTCCAATGGTTCCAGCGATGTTTTTATCGGCAATATATTTTTCCAATTCAGCCACTTTCCCCCGACACTTATAAAGGTTTATATGATCCGTTAATAAAGCGACTCCTGCACTGTCATACCCTCTATACTCCAAACGTTTTAAACCGTTAATCAAAATAGGATAAGCTTCTTTTTGACCAACATAAGCAACAATTCCGCACATAATGAAAAATTTAATTCAACAAACTATATGTAATCTCTAATCGCATTCTTTTGGCAACTTGTACTGGACTTGCCGGATTATTTCCTGTTAATGTTACCGAATTCCCCCTCACGGCTCTACCGGTAATAAACAAACTCAAACCATAATCTGGTTCTTCGTTTTGAATCAGGTTCTGTATATATTTAGTAATTCTAAATCGGTATTCTTTTGTTGACAAATTAAAATTGCCGCCAAAATATTGTTCTCCTTGAAAAATAGCATCATCGGGCAAAAAAGAATATCCTCCATCTGATTTCACTTTACTCAAAGTGATTTTTTCTGGAACAAAGTAACTTCCAACAAGCTCGTCGTAAGGACACAATACTAATTCAGCCTTATTAATTACAACTCTTTGATTTTTCAAAGTTTCTTTAATATGTGGAAATTTAATTCTAACATTCGTTCCACCCAATGCTTTTAAGTAAACTTTTTCGGCACCGGTATTCATATCATTCATCAACACTTGTTGTTGAAAATGCGAAGATGCATTGGCAAAATCAAAATGATTGTACGTGCTAAAACGAGCTGCACGATCTCCCACAACAAAGGTGTAGGTAAGACTGTCTTTTTCGTCATTCTTATAATGGAGGATCAATCCCGACATGGATGCTTTCAAATCTACCGAAGTCATATATCCACCTTTGGATGCGCTTTGTGCAACCAGATATAAACCTTTTAAGTACTGTATAAAAGATTCATTATCCGACAACTCAGGTTGACCTGATTTCGAGATGATTTTTTGATCAATCCATGTTTTCTTAAGGGGAATTTTAATGTGTGGCATAATGGCAACATTATTTTCAATGCTAACCGTTGAAGGACGAATGATAAAACTCGAACTGCCTGCGATAATGTTTTCCGAATTATAATCAACTTGCTTCGATGAATAATAAATGCTGTCTGCAGAAATTGAATTATTGATCTCATACAATCCAAAATCAACGGGGGCGAGGGTGTCGCCAACATATGCACGAAGAGAAATTATTAAAAAAGCTGAATCGAGCACTGCTCCATCCCCAAATTTAACATTTCTACTGGATGGGAAAAGATGAAAAGCCAAACCTGCTTGCACATTACCCATTTCGCTATTGTTGAAAAATCCAATTACATTTTGACTTAGCTTATCGGTACTCAGCGAATCGTCTATAACCGAA
>JAQUHH010000117.1 GCA_028683685.1 Bacteroidales bacterium | reverse complement strand
GGGTATTTTCCATTTTGACTACAATGCATTATTATTAAAGTCGCCCTCTATCAGTCGTAACCTTACCCGTAAAGAAGCTGATTTATTCCGCTTATTGTGCATGCATAAAAACACCTTAATCCCTCGCGAAATTATTTTAAAATCAGTATGGGGAGAAGATGACTATTTTATCGGTCGTAGCATGGACGTGTTCATCACCAAACTTCGTAAATATTTGAAAGAAGATCCAAATGTAGCTATTAAAAACGTTCACGGTTCTGGTTTCAAATTAGAAGTAATTGAAGTTGATGAAGAACCAGGCGTAGAAGACTAGTTTTTTTACCTTAATATTTAAAAAGTACAAATATCCAATGGATATTTGTACTTTTTGTATTTGATATTTACAATACACATAAAAAAGTTTCCGTTGTCCTTTTAAAATAGTGGTTTTAATCAAAATATTTGTAATTTTGTAAAGTTTTCATGATACATTTAAAAGATGGTGAATTTAAAACAATTTGCATTTTTTATTGTTTCTATTTGTAATTGTAAGTGAGTTAAAAATTAAAAATAAATTCAAATGAGAAAAATTAGTACTTTTTTAATGTTTTTTGTTCTTTTAGTTTGGGGTAGCCAAATTAATGGACAAATAAACATCAGCGTTGGAAACTCCATCAGCGAGAATTTCAACATAGGAACAGATGCCGTTTCAACAATGCCAACGAATTGGAAGGTGGATAAAAACAATGCGGTAAGGACACTTGGTTCTTATTCAGCAGCTTTATCCGCTACGGAGCAATCCGGAGGCAATTTGATGTCTACAACAGCCGCAAATGGGATTTATAATTTTGCGGCAGGGGATGCTGCGACTGAAACTGACAGGGCTATTGGAGGGATTTCTTCAGGGTCCAAGTCAAAATCAGTAAATGTGTATACGCAGCTAAAAAACAATGGATTGACAGAAATTCCTGACTTTACCATTTCATATAATGTTGAAAAATACAGGAATGGATCAAATGCTACGGGGTTTTCAATTCAAATGTATTATTCCACAGATGGTACAGCATGGACTTCTGCGGGAAATGATTTTTTAAGCAGTTTTGTTGCAGATGCTGACAACGAAGGCTATGCTGCTGCTCCCGGTTCTGTTGTTAGTGTTACAAGCAAAACACTGCCAGTAGCTTTAGCAGCCGATGGTGTTTTGTATTTAGCTTGGAATTATTCTGTTACTTCAGGATTGACTACCTCTAATGCGCAAGCTTTAGGGATTGATGACGTTTCGATTACCGCCAATGGCTCAAGCCTTCCTTTGGAAGATTTTGACGTAACATTTAATGTTATTGGAACCCATGGAATTCTGACAGCTTCTGTAGATGCTGTTGATATTACTAGTCCTGCTTCTGTTCAAGAAGGAAAAGACGTTGTTTTTTCAGCTACCCCCGATGCTGGTTACCAAGTAAAAGAATGGAAACTTAATAGTGTTGTGGTTGATGAAAATACTAGCAATACATATACTTTATCAAACATTGCTGCCAATGCAATTGTAAATGTTGAATTTAAAGAAATTCCAACAACTACATACGCTGTTACTTATGCTGTTGTAAATGGTAATGGAAATTTAACAGCAACAGTGGATGATGTAGCGATTACAAGCCCAGCTGATGTTTTAGAAGGAAAAGATGTTGTTTTTACAGCCGTTCCAGCAGTTGGATACCAAGTAAAAGAATGGAAATTAAATACGGCTATAGTTTCTGGAAATACAACAAATAATTTTACATTAACGAATGTTACTTCTGTTTCTGACGTAAGTGTTGAGTTTGAAGCCATTCCAACCTATGCAATTACATTTACGGTAAAAGATGCTTTGGATGTTGATATAACAAACGCAGTAATTACTTTTGATGGGGTTGCAAATCCAGCAGGAGATTATGTTTTTAATAATATAGCAGCAGGAACGTATGATTATTCTGTGGTTGCTCCTTCCTATCAATCAGCCCTTGTTAGTGGTTTTGTTGTAACAGAAACAACAACGATTGCTGTTGTGTTACAAAACCAACCCATTGCAAGTTTACCAATTAATTATTCGGGTCCTTGGAAAAATAGTCTTCCTGATGGTTGGACACAAACTGGATTAGGCAATGATTATGCTGGTGCTGCTGCTCGTTTCGACAACTCAGGTGTCAACATGATGGTTCAATTTGATGAAACACCAGGTACTTTGTCTTATACTATTAAAGCAAACACAAGTGGTCCTTGGAGTGGTGTTTTTGATGTAGAAGAATCGGCTGATGGCATCGTGTGGACAAGTGTGAAAAAATATGAAACCGATGGTGAATTAACAGGAGTTCTTGTTACCGAAAACTTTAATTTACTATCTACTACACGAAACGTAAAATGGACATACACAACAAAAGGAAATGGAAATATTGCATTGGATGATGTAATTATTACAGAACCATCACCTTTGGAAGATTTTGACGTAACATTTAATGTTATTGGAATCAATGGAACTCTGACAGCTTCTGTAGATGCTGTTGATATTACCAGTCCTGCTTCTGTTCAAGAAGGAAAAGATGTTGTTTTTACAGCAACACCCGATGTTGGTTATCAAGTGAAAGAATGGAAACTCAACGGTACTGTTATTACTGAGAATACTGAAAATACATACACTTTACTAAATCTTGCTGCCAATGCAAATGTAAGCGTTGAATTTGAAGAAATCCCAACGACTACATATGCAGTTACTTTCGCTGTAATAGACGGAAATGGAAGCTTAACCGCCGCTGTTAGTGGAACTCAAATCACCAGCCCTGCAAGTGTTTTGATTGGTAAAAATGTCGTTTTCACGGCTGTTCCTGATGCCGGTTTCCAAGTGAAAGAATGGAAATTAAATGGAATTGTAGTGGACGATAATACTTCTTTAACGTACACCTTGATGAACTTGCAAGCAGATGCCAATGTGAGTATCGAGTTTGAAGCCATTCCAACCTATACAATTACATTTACGGTAAAAGATGCTTTGAACGTTGATATTACAAACGCAGTAATTACTTTTAACGGGCTTGCAAATCCAGTAGGAGATTATGTTTTCAATAATATAGCAGCAGGAACGTATGATTATTCTGTGGATGCTCCTTCCTACCAATCAGTCCTTGTTAATGGTTTTGTTGTAACAGAAACAGCTACAATTGCTGTTGTTTTACAAAACGAACCTATTGCAAGTCTACCTATTGATTATTCGGGTCCATGGCAAAATGGTCTTCCTGCAGGATGGACACAAACTGGATTAGGCACTGATTATTCGGCAGGTGCTGCTAAATTTGACAGCTCTGGTGATATGCTAAAAGTTCATTTTGATCAAGAACCTGGCCTGCTAATATATTCAATCAAAGGAAATACAAGTGGTTCAGTTTCATGGGACGGAACTTTTGAAATTATGGAATCTGTCGATGGCTCAACCTGGACTTCTGTAGAAAGTTACAGCGGAATTGGTGAAATAGACCATACTGCTTATACTTCATTTACGCACAATCTATTACCAACAACTCGTATTGTTAAATGGGTTTATACTGAAAAAATTACAGGAAACGTAGGTCTTGAAAATGTGATTATCACATTGCCTCTTCAAGATTTTGATGTCACATTCGATGTTGTTGGGGCTCATGGAACTTTATCGGCAACCGTTGATGCTGCTCCAATTACCAGCCCTGCATCTGTTCAAGAAGGAAAAGATGTTGTTTTTACCGCTGTTCCTGCTGTTGATTACCAAGTAAAAGAGTGGAAACTCAACAACGTGGTAGTTTCCGCAAACACAAGCAATACATATACTTTGTCAGCTCTTAATGCAGATGCCGATGTAAGTGTCGAGTTTGAAGCCATTCCTGAACCCATCACACATGTGGTCAATTTCAGTGTTGTTGGTGCAAACGGTACCCTTATTGCCAAAGTTGAAGGTGTTGAAATCAGCACTGGAGATTTGGTAGAAGAAGGAAATGATGTTGTTTTTACGGCAACCCCCGAAAATGGCTATAGAGTTAAAGAGTGGACTCTAAATTCAACCATTGTTCCTGCAAATACTTCAAATGAGTATACCGTGACAAATATTATGTCTGAAACAAATGTCAATGTTGAGTTTGAATTAGACGGAACAGGAATTTCCGAAAACAACAGCATCTTCCTAAGTATCTATCCAAATCCTTCCAATGGAGTATTTACCATTGATTCGGATGGTTTGTATACCTTGGAAGTTCTAGATATGCAAGGTAGATTGATGGTTCGTCGTTCGCTTGAAAACGGACTTAATGTTTTGGATATGAATGCATTTGCGAATGGAATTTATCTGGTTCGCGTGAATAATGCAAATCAAGTTTATACCACTAGAATTAGTAAATCTGAATAATTTACGGTTTTATTTCATACTGCAAAAGGGATTCTCGCAAGGGAGTCCCTTTTTGTTTTTCATCAATGCATAATTCCGCATCGTTTTTTTTAATAATTTCGCAGAAAAAATAGAACATGGGATTAAAATGTGGTATTGTTGGTTTGACCAACTCTGGGAAGACAACTCTTTTTAACTGTATATCAAATACGAAAGCACAAGCTACAAATTTTGCTTTTAGCAGTAATAAATCAAACCTTGGTGTTTGTGATGTTCCGGATCCTCGATTGCAAGAGATTAATGCCTTTATCAAGGCTGAAAAAATAATGTATGCCAATGTGGAAGTTGTGGATATTCCAGGATTGGCAAAAGGAGCAAGTCAGGGTGAAGGCATTGGAAATGCATTTTTAGCAGACATTCGTCAAGTAGATGCTCTAATTCATGTACTTCGCTGCTTCGATGATCCCAATATGCCGCATATGGAAGGTTCCATTGATCCGCTCAGAGATATTGAAATTGTTGACTTGGAATTGCAAGTTAAAGATTTAGAGCAAATTGAAAAGAAAATTATCAAAGCCGAAAAAGGAGCTAAAATAGGAGAGAAGGATGCTAAAAGAGCCATTGAGGTCCTTACAAGATGCAAAGATCATCTGGAAAATTTTGAAAATATTCGTTCGCTTGATCTAAGTGAAGAAGATAAAAAATTCACCAATGAGTTAATGTTACTCACAGAAAAACCAGTTCTTTTCGTTTGCAATGTGGATGATGACAATGCTGTTTCAGGAAATAAATATTCACAAGCGGTAGTAGAAAAATTTGCAAATACGAAAGAACAAGTTATTGTGGTAGCGGCTAAATTAGAAGCAGAAATTGCAGAACTCGAAGACGAAGATGAACGTTTAATGTTTTTGGAAGATATGGGATTGAAAGAACCCAGTGTAAATATCTTAATCAGAGCCTCTTATGAGTTGTTGAATTTAATTTCGTTTTTCACCGTTGGTGGAAAAGAAAACAGAGCATGGACTATTTCTAAGGGAATGTCTGCACCTCAAGCTGCAGGTGCAATTCATAGCGATTTGGAAAGAGGTTTTATTAGAGCTGAAGTGATAAAGTTTGAAGATTTAAAAGCGTATGGTTCTGAAACAAAATGCAAAGAAGCTGGAAAAATGAGTGTAGAAGGGAAAAACTACATCGTACAAGATGGAGATATTCTGCACATTCGTTTTAATGTCTAGTTTGTTTTAAAAACTTACTTTTTTAAAGCTTTTTATTTTTGGGTCAAAAATGCATGGTGGCAAGCCAAAACTGCGGCTGTTTCGGTGCGAAAACGAGACGGCCCTAGGCTTACTGGAATAAAACCTTGGCCCATAGCCAAGTCCACTTCTTCTTTTGTAAAATCACCTTCTGGTCCAATCAAAATGGAGATGTTTGTTGAATTTCCAAGAATTTCTTGAATCCCCTTTTCTTTAGATGTTTCGCACCATGCAATGACTTTTGTTTCCTGTTCTGTGGAAGCATATAGAAAGTCTTTAATTTTAATGGGTACTTGGATTTTTGGAAGTACCGTTTTCATCGACTGCTTCATTGCGGCCAAGGCTATTCTATTAAGTCGTTCTAATTTGAGCTGACTTTTTTCGGTACGATGACAGACGATGGGAATAATTTCGTCAATTCCAATTTCGACTGCCTTTTCGACAAACCATTCAAAACGATCGGGATTCTTTAGAGGGGAAACAGCCATTCGCAAATGATGTTTTTTAGGGTAGGGAGCCTCGGTTTGACGAATTCGTTTCAACAGAGTTTGATTCATGTTATCGTCTGTTATTTCGGCTACAAACAAAGCTCCTTTTCCATCTGTAACATATACTTGATCGCCTGTTTTTTTTCGCAATGAGCGAATGCAATGTCTCGATTCTTCTCGGTCGAGAACGATGGTATCGTCTATTAAAATATTTTCCGCATAAAAAAAATACATTTTTCCAACTCCTTATTTTGTTATGTGAAATCCGTTCGTTTTATTTTGCAGTATTTTAGTTTAGCGTAAATCGTACACTAATACCACTATTTATATTGCTGGTTGGAAATTGATTTGACACATAGGGTTTATTTAAAATTTGATCATAAAATGCTCGAATGGTAAACTTTTGACTCAACTGGTAGTCAGCAGAAATATTGATGGTAATTACGCGCTGTCCAGTTGAAATTTGATTTACATTTTCAATGATTTTACGAAGGGTCGTTCGATTATCACGAATGGATAAATCAGCTTTTAAATTTAAATCACTTTTTATGTTTTTACGAACCCCACTAAAATTAAAAGTCATAGAGATATCTTTAAAACGATACCCAACTCCAAAAATCATTTCGTTGCTAGAAATTTCTGTAAGTTGGCTATTGGCAAAACTTAAGGCTAGATTTCTGGATTTTTTAAATTCAACTTTTGCCATTAAACTATTTTTTAAGGTTGCATCAAAATTTATTAGTGGATTGAGTTGCTCATTAATGGTTACTTGAGCAATTTCTTCTTGTGGAATAAAATTGGTCAAAGCATCTCTAACATATTGAAAACCATCGCTATCTGGACGATAGTTGATGTTGCTTGTAAATGAATTCACTCCATAAACACAGGTATATGCGTTGGAAACAGATAATGTTTGAAAATAATCGGCAATCCATTTTATTTTAGCTAAACCAGTGTACGTTATTCTCCAGTTAGGGAGAGGAATGGTAGGAAAAGTATTCAAGCCAACTTTCGATGGACTGGTACCTGAATAGGCTGCTAAAAATGCGGGAATAAGTACGTTTTGAGAATTTGGACCATAGCCATCAGGATATCCATTTTCTGCATTCGTTCCTTCTGAATTGGGATTCTGAGCAGCTAATCGCTGAGCAAT
>JAQUHH010000116.1 GCA_028683685.1 Bacteroidales bacterium | reverse complement strand
TTTGTTGCCATTTTTATCCAAAACCAAACCATTGGATACTACCGTTTTAAATGCAACGGAATCAAATAACATGGTGGCAATAGCGTGTAAGGTAAAAAACCAGCCTCTGGTTTGATCTACGCCTTCGGCGATAAAATCGGCAGGGAAATTTTGGTTTAAAAGTTCTTTGTTTTCAAAAGGATAATGCAATTGTGCATAAGGCATGGCACCAGAGTCGAACCAAACATCAATCAAATCGGTTTCGCGCTGCATGGGCAAGCCCGAAGGCGAAACTAAAATAATATCATCCACATACGGACGATGAATGTCTATCGATTGGTAATTTTCATCCGACATATCGCCCGCTTTGAAAGAGGCATATGGGTTAGAAGGCATTAAACCAGCTTTTACCGATTTTTCAATTTCTTGATGCAATTGTTCAATGGAACCAATCATAATTTCTTCGGTGCCTTCTTCGTTTCTCCATATTGGAAGTGGAACACCCCAATAACGAGAACGAGATAAATTCCAGTCGACCAAGTTTTCGAGCCAGTTTCCAAAACGCCCAGTGCCTGTGGCTTCGGGTTTCCAGTTGATGGTTTTGTTTAATTCAATCATTCGGTCTTTATACGCCGTTGTGCGAATAAACCACGAATCCAATGGATAGTATAAAATAGGCTTGTCGGTTCGCCAGCAGTGAGGATAGTTATGCGTATGCTTTTCAATTTTGAAAGCTTGATTTTTCAATTTAAGCATCACGCTGAGGTCAACATCCAAACTGGCGTCATTGTCGGTTAATTTAGAATCGTATTCGTTTTTCACAAATCGTCCTGAAAATTCTTTATACAATTCTATATTTATATTTTCTTTTACAAAATCTGAATCCAAGTCTTCTAACACATAAAATTTTCCGCTGCGATCAACCATGGGTTGACGTTTGCCTTCTTTGTCAATCATAAAAAGTGGAGGTACACCAGACTGTTTGGCTACTCTGTCATCGTCGGCTCCAAAAGTGGGAGCAATGTGCACAATACCTGTTCCATCTTCGGTGGTTACAAATTCACCATGAATGACTTTAAACGCTCCTTCTCCGGGATTTACCCAAGGAATAAGTTGTTCGTATTCAGTACCTACGAGCTTGCTGCCTTTGGTTTCGGCCAATATTTGATAGGGAATATTTTTGTCGCCTTGTTTGTATTCTTCAAAACTGAGCTCTGCATTTTTTTCAGGGAAAAAAGAGTGCAATAAAGATTTTGCCAAAATTACCAAAATGGGTTCGCCTGAATATTGATTAAAGGTTTTTACCAAGAGATAATCAATATTATTGCCTACTGCCAAAGCGGTATTCGAGGGCAGTGTCCAAGGTGTTGTTGTCCAGGCTATTAAGTATAAATTGTCAGGGGTGGGACTGCCTTCTGGAAAGCCCCAAGGACAGTTTTTGTTTTTTTGTTCGGTTTTCACTTTAAACTGTGCTACGCATGTGGTGTCTTTAACATCTTTGTAGCATCCGGGCATATTTAGTTCATGCGAGCTTAAACCAGTTCCGGCAGCGGGCGAAAAAGGTTGAATGGTATATCCTTTATAAATCAAGTCTTTTTTATAAAGTTCTGATAATAAGTGCCAAACAGTTTCTATGTATTTGTTTTCAAAGGTAATGTAAGGATTTTCAAGGTCTACCCAATATCCCATTTTCACGGTCAAATCGTCCCACATATCCTTGTATTTCATTACTTCCTTGCGACACGCTTGGTTATATTCCTTAATGGTAATTGTTTTGCCAATGTTTTCTTTGGTAATTCCCAAGCTTTTTTCAACGCCCAATTCTACAGGCAAACCGTGTGTATCCCAGCCCGCTTTACGTTCGACAAGATACCCGCTAAGTGTTTTATATCTACAAAAAATATCTTTAATGGCACGTGCCATAACATGATGAATCCCAGGTTGTCCGTTGGCAGAAGGAGGGCCTTCATAAAAAACATAAGAAGGTGCGCCTTCTCTGTTTTTCAGACTTTTTTCAAATACAGAATTAGATTCCCAGTATGCTAGTATCTCTTGGTGAATATCTGTTAGACTTAATTTTTTGTACTCTTGATATTTCTTTGAATTTTCCATCTTAAATGATTTCAGCAGTATATTTTAATTTCAAGGTGCAAAATTAGTAAAAAAGGAACAACCAAAATAATATTTTTTATTTTGATCTGTTTTTTGGAATTTTAATTCATGAATTAAAATTGATTTCCGCTCTAAATTGTTTTTTAGTCCACGATAAAGAACGAAAATAATTATAATTAGCATCATGAAAAATTAATCGTTTTAATAAAATAATGAGTTCTTAGATTTTGTAAAGTTATCTAGCTTTGTTTTTAATACAAATTGATGAATGCATTTTTTTTCGCTAAACATTTAAATATGTGTTTGTTATGATTGTTTTAACGGCAAATAAAGAAAAAATATTTCAAAAATTTTCACTATTATATAATATATTGTATTTTTGTCTAAAATTAAATTCAATTTAAATGAAAGGAATTATTTTAGCAGGAGGTTCAGGAACTCGGTTGCACCCCTTAACTTTAACGATAAGTAAGCAGTTGATGCCCATTTATGATAAACCGATGATTTATTATCCGTTGAGTGTATTAATGATGGCAGGAATTAGAGAGATATTAATTATATCAACACCTCATGATTTGCCCCTTTTTGAAAGACTTTTAGGAGATGGAAGCCAGTTGGGTTGTTCGTTTCACTATGCCGAACAAGTTGTTCCCAATGGACTGGCACAGGCGTTTGTGATTGGGAAAGAGTTTATTGGAAAAGATGATGTGTGCTTAATTTTAGGAGATAATATTTTTTATGGATCCGGTTTCCAAAAACTAATTCAAAGTCATAACAATCTTGATGGTGGAATGGTCTTTGCCTACCATGTAGCCGACCCAGAACGATATGGGGTAGTCGAATTTGACGATACTATGAAAGCCATTTCGATTGAAGAAAAGCCAAAATTTCCAAAGTCTAATTTTGCGGTACCTGGATTGTATTTTTATGACAATAGTGTGGTGGAGGTGGCCGAAAACTTGAAGCCCAGTGCCCGTGGTGAATATGAAATTACGGATGTGAATAAATATTATTTAAAAAACGGAAAATTAAAAGTTGCAGTTATTGGTCGAGGTACTGCTTGGCTTGATACAGGTACGTTCAAATCCCTAATTGAAGCTTCTCAGTTTGTTCAAGTTGTAGAAGATCGACAAGGATTAAAAGTGGGATGCATCGAAGAACTTGCATACCGTATGGGTTTTATTGATGATGTCCAATTGACGAAGATAGCCGAACCTCTTTTGAAAAGTGGATATGGTGAGTATTTAATGAATTTATTGAAATAACAAATCTTTTATGAGAAAAATATTAGTTACCGGCGGTGCCGGTTTTGTAGGAAGTGCCTTGTCTGAAAAGTTAATTAATGATCCTGAAAATTTCGTTGTTATTGTTGATGATTTGTCAACGGGTGACATCCAGAAATTGCCACAACTTCCTAAAAGAAATTGGCGTTTTATAAAGGCGGATGTTAATAATTACAATGATTTGTCGCAAGTGATGTTTGCGAATCAGTTTGAATATGTCTTTCATTATGCTGCCGTTGTTGGGGTCGAAAGAACTCAGCTAAATCCGTATAAAGTGCTAAATGATATTCAAGGTTTCAAAAATATTTTGGATATTTCAAAAAATACAGGTGTAAAACGTATCTTTTTTGCTTCTTCTTCCGAAGTTTATGGCGAACCAGTAGAACTTCCTCAAAATGAGCACACTACGCCGCTTAACTCCAGAGTGCCTTATGCTGTTGTGAAAAATGTTGGTGAAGCTTTTTTGAGATCATACCATAAGGAATTTGATTTAGATTTTACCATTTTTCGCTTTTTTAATACGTATGGTCATAAACAATCACCTGATTTTGTAATGTCCAGATTTATTTCAAAAGCTTTATTAAATGAACCGATTTCAATTTATGGAGATGGACTTCAATCCAGAACATTCTGTTTTATTGATGATAATATAGATGCTTGTGTTAGAGCTGCATATGATAATTTATTTGTGAATGATGTGGTTAATATTGGGAATGATAATGAAATTACGATTTTGGATTTAGCGAAAGAAATTATTCGTATTACGAATTCTAAATCGGAATTAGTATATGCTCCAGCTCTTCCAGAAGGGGATATGCACCGCAGATTGCCCGACATTACCAAAATGAAAATGTTATTGGATAGACCTTTGACTACTATTGAAGAAGGGATAAACAAAATATTAAAAGATACAAGTTTCATCATTAGTTAATTATAGAATGTACAAAGTTGAAGAATTAACAGAATTAGTAAGTCTTGAAATCAACAAATTGGATTTCGATAAAAATCCCAAAGAACTTTATGAGCCGATTGCTTATACAATGTCTCAAGGGGGAAAAAGATTGCGTCCAATTTTGAGTTTGTTGGCATGCGAAATGTTTGGGGGTGATGTTCAAAAAGCCCTTGTGCCAGCAATATCTCTTGAAATGTTTCATAATTTTACGCTTATTCATGACGATATTATGGATAAAGCTCCGATTCGACGTGGAGTAGAAACAGTGTATAAAAAATGGAATCAAGATATCGCTATTTTATCAGGAGATACACTTTTTTCTTTAGCGTATGAAAAATTATTGGCGTGTGATAAAGAGCATTTGGTTGATTTTATTCATCTTCTAAATGAAACTGCTGTGGGTGTTTGCGAAGGTCAGCAATTGGATATGAATTTTGAATTGCAGGATGAAGTGAGCATCGATGAATATATTGAAATGATTCGTTTGAAAACTGCAATTTTGATTGGTGCTTGTTTGAAAGCTGGAGCTATTGCAGCGAATGCCGATAAAAAATATCAAGGGATGATTTATGAATATGGGGTGTATGTTGGTTTGGCTTTTCAATTGATGGATGATGTTTTAGATGTATATGCTGACATCGAAAAATTTGGCAAAAAACCCGGTGGAGATATCCGTGAAAATAAAAAAACGTATCTTTACCTGAAAACTTTGGAAGTTGCTTCGAAAGAAGATGCAGAATTGTTGAGAAATTATTTCAGGAGTACGGAGCTTGAAGATGACTTTAAATATGACAGCGTAAGGGCTATCTTTGATAAATACAATATCAAAGCCTTGACCGAAGAGAAAATGAATTCTTACTACGAAAAAGCGATGTCTATTTTGAATCAAATTTCATACAATCACTCCGAAATTCTCAGAATTAGCAAGATGATAATAAATAGAGATCACTAGCAAAATGAAAAAATTAGTTGTTTTAACCGGAGCTGGAATTAGCGCCGAAAGTGGAATTAAAACTTTTCGGGATCATGATGGGCTTTGGGAAAATTATCGTGTTGAGGATGTTGCAACTTATGACGCTTGGTTGAATAATCCATCCTTGGTTTTGGATTTTTACAATCAAAGACGTACTGAATTAGGCAAAGTGATGCCTAATCAAGCTCATTTGGATCTTGCTGAATTGGAGAAAAATTTTGATGTTCATATTATTACACAAAATGTAGATAATTTGCACGAACGTGCGGGTTCTTCTAAAGTTTTACACTTGCATGGTGAATTATGTAAAGTGAGAGGGGAAGCAAACGAAAACGAAATTAGCGAGATTGGCTATACCACTTTAAAAATAGGTGATAAATGCAGTCAGGGTTCACAACTTCGTCCTCATATTGTATGGTTTGGTGAAGCGGTTCCAAAAATGGAGGATGCTGTTCAAATAATTCATAAAGCCGATATTGTTGCTATTATTGGAACTTCCATGCAGGTATATCCAGCTGCCAGCTTGATTCATTTTGCTCCTGCACATGCTCAATGTTTCTATATTGATCCCAGTGCAAAGTCGATTAGCGGAGTTCGGAATCTTTCGATTATTGCTGAAAAAGCGACTGTTGGGGTGGCTAAAATGAAAGAAATGTTGACCGCTAATATGTAGTGTTTGTGTATGGAATAAATAATTTTTATCGGTGCTAAATTTTTGATTTTTGAATTATTAAATATTTCAATTCGTAATTTTCACTTTCTTCAAACTTAATAAATTCATTGAATTATTTCCTAATCCTTCGATGTTATTTTGCACCAATCGTACCACCTGATCATAATACAAAACAATGATGGGAGCATCTGCCATCATCACACTGTCCATTTTAGCATACAAATAATAACGAACTGAATCGTCTATTGTTTTTTGTGATTTTTCGTATAAATCATCGAAAATTGGATTTTTGTAATGGGTGTAATTGGGACCGCCCGGAGTGAAATTTGGACTGTAAAATAGTGACAAATAGTTCTCTGCATCTGGATAGTCAGCGATCCATGAACCCCTGAAAAAAGACAGTTTCGACTTGGAAATTAAATCTCTTTGGGTAGCTGGTGGATTGACTTCAATTTTAAGATTAATACCAATTTTGGTGAGTTCGCTTTGGATGTATTGACTTAAATCTAAATAAGAAGCCGAAACGGATAAAATTATTGGTTTTAATCCTTTTCCTGAAGGAAATCCTGCTTTTGCAAGCAGCTGACGTGATTTTTCGGGATTGTAATTATAACCGTATTGGCGATTTGCTGTAAAACCAGGTAGGCCTCTGGGGATGACTCCATTAAAGGCTTCTTCGCCAATATTATTTCGCAAGAATTGCATCATTTTTTGTCGATCGAAACCGTAATTAATAGCTTGGCGTACTTCTTTAATCATTAATGGATTGTTCTTTTCGTTATCCAGTTCTGGATCTACTAAAAAACCTAAATATTCTGTGTTTAAATAGGGCATAGTAAGCATTTTAAACTGATTTTGATATTTCGGATTAAGTTTTCCAGCAGAAGTTAGTAATTCGTCTTTATAAGTAGCATCAATCCCTGATAAAAAATCGAGATTCCCCTTTACAAACTCCAAAAATGCCGATTGTTTATCAACAATAAAAGAGATGGCAACTGCATCAATATAGGGCAAGCGTTGATTGTTTTCGAATTCAAAATAGTCTTCGTTTTTTCTTAAGACTAATTTCACACCTTCTTTCCACATTTTATATTTAAATGGACCTGTTCCAATAGGGTGATTTCTAAAATCTTTTCCGTATTTTTCCACTACTTCCCATGGGACTACAGAGCAGTATTGCATGCTTAAAATTCCCAAAAATGGAGGAAAAGGAATATTTAAATGAATGATTAAAGTGCTGTCGTTAGGAGATTCCATATTAAGTTTGCCATCTTTTTTTCGTGCTGCATTTGAAAATACCCAAA
>JAQUHH010000115.1 GCA_028683685.1 Bacteroidales bacterium | reverse complement strand
TTTGCGGGAAACCCATTATTGGTCTCCCCTCCTGCTTCTACAATGTATAGAGTTACTGGAACCTCTATTCATAATTGTATCGATTCAGCCCAAGTCATGGTCAAAGTTACAGATGCTCCTATGATTATTAAAAATCCTGACGAAATACATGTTTGCCAAGGAGCTATGGTTTCTGCCACTATCAATTTCTATCATTCATTACCTTCATGTTCAAATCATACCCAATATCGAATCAAAAATGGGACTCATTGGAGCAATTGGACAAACTATAATTCCGGTGCTAACTTGTTTACCAATACTTTTTCTGAAATTCAAATCAGAGCCTATCAATTAGGATGCAACAATGGTGGATTAATCATTAATTCGGATACTTCTCAAGTAAATTGGATTATCCATCCACCCATCTCAAGAGAATCACTTATCCGAAATCCGGAAGAAGATGGAATTTGTTTAGGAGCAGAAATTAGCTTAACAACCCTTGTACCAACAGATTATCCTTTTGATATTGAATATCAATATCAAGCCCCAACTCAAATTGGCTGGACTTCTGGAAACAGCTTTACTCCAACCGAACAAGGAATGGCTTGGATTAGAGTCCGTGCTACAACAACAGCTTTTGGATGCACATCCATGGACTGGGAATGGTTTGCTTGGATGGTTCAACCTCAACCTGAAATTTTTGGTTTAACAGACCAAACAATTTGTCGCGGCGGTGAAACTCAATTTGAAGCAAACGTGATTGATGGTTATGGTGAAAATACGTTTCGTTGGCAAAGAGCCTTTGGTTCGTGCAACGGAAACTGGCAAAACATTTCGTCTTCTGATACTTCTATTTATAATGCTGGTGGTGGTTTTATGACAGGAACAAGATATTACAGAGCCATTGTCACTCAAACTGGTTACAATTGTAGCGACACTTCCCAATGTGTCACTCTTACATCAGTTCAACCTCCAGTAATCAACATTTCGGGAGATACTGTAATTTGTGAATCAGAGGATATAAATATAAACGCACTTATTAACGGCGGTTCGGGTTCAAATTCTATTAAATGGTTTATCCGAGCAAACTCTTCAGATCCCTGGACTCTATACTCCGAAACAACAGATACTTTAGTTACGATAACAAATGTAGATCAAAGTTTTCAAATACGTGCTGAGTTAACCCAAACCTCCGATGCTTGTGAAGATATTAGCAATATTTGGTTTGTTCGTGTCATGAAAAAAATATCAATTATTCAACAACCAATTGATGCACAAGCTTGTATCGACCAACCATTAACAATTAGAGTAATTGCCAACGGTGAACTTCCAATTCTTTATCAATGGCATGGACCAAATGGCATCATTACTGGTGAAACAAATTCAGAATATCACATTCCTCAGGTAGCTTGGGCAGATACTGGAGCCTATTATTGCGAAATGACAAATGCCTGCAATACTATTACATCTACTATTGCAAATATTACTATTGGCGATTTATATCAAGCAGCAACGACCATTGAAGGAATTAGCAATCGTTGTGCCGGTGCCGGTTGGAATATGTTTGAAGCAATTACTGTAAACGAAACTTCTAGAACTTGGGAACTACATCCCTCCGAAGCAGGAACCATGGATGCAAATTCGGGATTGGTTACATGGAATCCAGGATTTACTGGAGATGCTAGCATTTTATTTATTGCTACTGGATGTGGAAATACAGATACTTTATCGCATTCAGTTTCGGTTTTACTTCCCGTTGTTGACCCCACCATAATTTGGGGCGACTCCATTCGTTGTCAAGGCTTTGGAACCTCACAATATACTTCAAATGCGGAAAATGTTATTTCTTATGTTTGGAGTTTAATAAATGCTGGAAATAGCACCATCAACCCAAGTACGGGTCTCGTTAGTTGGGATCCAAATTTCAATGGTGATGCCGTTGTTTCAGTCTTTGCAATTGGCTGTAACGGAACTTCAGCAGTAATAAACAAAGGTATAAAAATCAATGACTTTCCTCCTATTTCAAGTCTTGGAAGTGTGGAAATATGCTTGGGAGAACCCGCTTATTTTTCCGTCCTATTAGACACCATCACTGCTTTTAATTTTCAATGGTTTGGACCTCAAGGTGAGATTATTGGAGCGACAGATACAAACCTATTTATTCCAATGACAACACTGGCAGATAGTGGCATTTATTATTGTAGAATAACCACTTATTGTGGTTATTCCTATTCTCCAAATGACACTTTAATAATTCACCACCAACCAAATCCCGCTTTTGTAGTCGAACCCAGCTGCATGAGTGAATTCGTCAATTTTGCCAATACTTCAAGTGCAGATGATATGCCATTAACGGTCCTCTGGAATTTTGGTGATGGACAATTTTCAAACAGCTATCATCCTCAACATCAATTTGATACACATGGAGATTTTGAAATCACCTTGGTCATTCAATCTTCGTTTGGATGTATAGATAGTACAACACAAACATTAGAAATATTTGAAAAACCATTCTTTACTATTTCAAATGAAAATATTCGCTGTTATGGATTGTCTGACGCATCAATTACCATTGAAGTAACGGGCGGAAATGCTCCCTATTCATACATCTTGAACAACGGAAATCCACAAGACACCAACTATTTTGGAGGTCTTAGCAGCGGAATATATCATATTGGCGTTTACGACAATAATTTATGTTATTATTCTGATTCTGTTACCATTACACAACCTCATCTACTCACTTCTAATTATACTATTTCCAATGTTCTTTGTCACAATGACACTAGTGGAACAATTCTTACAAACGTATTTGGTGGTACTCCCCCATACTCTTTTATATGGAGTGACGGACAAACAGATTCGATGATATTTGTACCAACCGGTTCCTACGATGTTGTAATATCCGATGCCAATGGATGTACAACAATTCATTCTGGTATTTCTATCTGGCAACCCAATCCAATCGTAATTGACTCTATTGTAAAACAACGTTCCTGCGAATTAGTAAACGATGGGATGATTGCCGTTTATCCAAGTGGCGGTTATGGCAGTTACCATTTCTTGTGGTCAAATTTAAGCACAAACGACACCATAATGAACTTAACATCAGGAAATTACATCATTACTGTAAGCGATGATAATAATTGTGAATACATTCGTGAATTTGAAATCTTACCAAATTCAGACCAATGTTGGGAAATTTGGACCTCCTTCAGTCCCAATGGGGATGGAATAAACGACAACTGGAACATTCACTTTTCTCATTTATACCCTAAAATATCAGTTCAGGTATTCAATCGCTGGGGAGCCTTGATTTATGAATCTATTGGGAGTTACAAACCTTGGGATGGCAGCGGAACTGGCGGTCAATTAGTACCTCCAGCAACCTACTACTTCGTTGTTGACCTCAAAGATGAAATTACAAAACCAATTACAGGTAATGTAACTGTTATTTACTAAAGTAAATTTTTGCTTGTAAAAATTTGTAGAGGTATTTGTACAATGACAAAATAAAAAATCCCACTTGAATTTTATCAAGTGGGATTTTTCTTTAATATAGAGAGCTTTTCCTGACTTCGACAACGCTTCACCCTAATTGAAAAAGGGAAAATGCAATTGCGCAAAACTGGTGAAATTAAATTTGCTAATTACAATCACGATTTTGTTAAAAATTGCGACGCCGTAGGTGTCGAATATTAATAGCCCCGCATGAAATGCGGGGTTTGATGTTAAAAAGTATAAATGATTTTGGCGAAAAATTTGCTTCGATGTTGCAAATTTTATGACAAAATCAATTCATTTGATATTTTTTTTGGATTTAAAAAAACCGATTCACCCATTTCGTTGAATTAAGTTCTCTAAATAATTGATTAATTGGTGTTTGTAAAATGATTTAAAAAAAGTGTCGAAGTCAGGAAAAAATAAAAAATCCCACTTGAATTTTATCAAGTGGGATTTTTTTTAATATAGAGAGCTTTTTATTTCACTGTATCCATATGTGATATTAAGTCTAAAACTTTGTTTGAATATCCCCACTCATTATCATACCAACCCACCACTTTCACAAAGTTAGGATTAAGCATAATTCCAGCTCCTGCGTCAAAGATACAGGTACGAGGATCGGTCATAAAATCTGAAGAAACAAGAGCCTCTTCTGTATATCCCATAATTCCTTTTAGTTCATTTTCAGATGCTTTTTTGAAAACAGCTTTAATTTCATCATAGGTTGTTGATTTTTCAATACGACATGTTAAATCAACCGCAGAAACATTCAGAGTGGGCACTCTAAATGCCATTCCCGTAAGTTTTCCTTTTAAATCAGGAATCACCTTAGTAACTGCTTTTGCAGCTCCTGTTGATGAGGGAATTATATTCCCAGAAGCAGCTCTTCCGCCTCTCCAATCTTTTAAAGAAGAACCATCTACGGTTCTTTGTGTAGATGTTATCGCATGAATAGTAGTCATCAATCCTTCTACTAATGTAAAATTATCATGTATCACTTTTACCAGTGGCGCAAGGCAATTAGTAGTGCACGACGAATTTGATACTATTTGTTCTCCTTTGTATGATTTATGATTAACTCCCATTACAAACATAGGGGTATCATCTTTGGAAGGAGCACAGAAGACGATTCTTTTTGCACCATTTTTTATATGGGGCTGAACAGATTCCTTTGTTAAAAATTTTCCTGTAGATTCTACTAAATAATCGATACCATCCCAACTAACATTTTCAGGATTTCTATCGGCAGTAATACGAATCGTATTGCCATTTATTACAAGATTTCCATCTTTTATCTCTACATTTGCATCCAAACGACCGTGAACAGAATCATAACGTAATAAATACGACATATATTCTACATCCATGGTGCCATTTACTGCAACTACTTGAACGTTTTTGTGTTGGAGCGACGCTCTTAATACCAAGCGACCAATTCTCCCAAATCCATTAATTCCAATTTTAATTATACTCATAATATTATATTTTATATGATTTTAAACTTATAGGTTTTGTACAAAGATAAAACAAAAAAGGTAAAACGACACAATAACAATTCTTATTTTTTGATAAATTAAATCAAAAAACATTAAAAAAATAGAATAGGTCATTTATCGCAATTAATTTATAAAATCACAAAAAAAATAAAATTTAAATTCTAATTTTAAAAATGCATTTATTTAAAAAACTGCAACCTTTTAACATTTTTTATCGTCAAAGATAATATAACACACAACAATAATATTATCAGATATTTATATTATCTTTACATATAAATTTTCTCTTAATTAATAACAACTTCAAGTCTATTGATAATTAAGTTTAAAAAAATCCCATGGAAAATAAACGCACAGTATTATTATCGTTTTTTCTATTATTAAGTATTGTTGGATTTTCACAGTTAGTTTTAACAACTTCCTCAGAAATCAACATGGTGTGTAATGGTGTTGGATGTAATTATTCGGGGCCCACTATTTTAATTAATGAAGTGATGTTGTCGCCAAGTCCCAATGATGGTTCTATTTATGGAACAGCACCTGGATTTCCAGTGGGCAATAATGAAGGGGAATGGATAGAATTATACAATCCAGATGAGTGCAAAGCAATTGATATTTCTGGATATTTTTTAGGGAATAATGCAAAAGATAACAGTACCGATTATGGTGGAGGATTTCTTTTACCTCAAGGAACAATTGTCCCTGCTCGCGGATTTTGTATTGTAAGAGGACCATTGGCAGTCCCTGTTCCAGCAAATTTATTGGTGCAAAATGGAGGTAGAACCGTAGAAGTCGTGGTGGGACCTCCAAATGCTTGCTTGGGCGGCGGACAACGTTTATGGTTCCCAAATTCTGGTGGATGGTTTGCGTTTTATAACAAAAATGGCGTCGTTCAGGACGCCATTTATTGGGCAAGTCAAACAAATTTTTGCCAAACTTGCCATCCATGTAATCCAGGAGGAGGCTCATTTACAGGAATATTACCCGCTTTTAATCAAATTCCAGCTGCAAACTTAACCTATATTTCCACGGTTGGACCAACTTCAAATCAAACTTTTCGCCGAATGCCAGACGGAGGACCTTGGGCAGTAAGTATTGCAGCAACAGGTACATACGGGAATTGCAACGCTACTTGTATCCCTGAACCCATCATCACATGCAATGGCAAAGCAAGCGTTATTGTGAATGGTGGAACTGCTCCATACACGTATGCTTGGGACGATGGCATGGCACAAACAACAGATACTGCAACTGGACTTTGTGCGGGACAATACACCGTTACTGTTACCGACCAAAATGGAACAACAGCCACGGCAACGACTATGGTTGTAAATCATATTCCAGATGTGAGTATTGGAGATCCCGACCCCGTATGTTTAGGAACTCAAGCTTTCGATTGGCCCGATGTTTTTCCTCCCGGAGGAAATTTTACAGGAAATGGCATGTCTGGAAGTTCTTTTAATTCAACAACAGCGGGTTTGGGTGTTCACCCCATTACCTATACCTATACCGATGAAAATGAATGTACAAATACGGTTCAATCAACTATTTCTGTTGGCAATATTAATGGCTCTGCTAGCGTAACACAACACGTTTTATGTAATGGCGAAAACACAGGAACAGCCAGTGCAATTGGTACTGAGGGAACAGAACCATATAGCTACCAATGGAATACAAATCCCCAACAAAATAGCTCTAATGCCACAAATTTAAGTGCAGGATCGTATACAGTAACCATCTCCGATAATTTTGGTTGTTCTACCACTGAAAGCATCACCATAAATCAGTCACCGCCTTTAAATTTAAACTTAATATCACTCAATGAAAGCTGCGTTGATTATTGCAACGGAACCATTGCAACAGAAGTCAGCGGAGGAATTCCTCCATATTCATATGAATGGACAGGCACAACATCAAACGCATCTTCTATTTTTGATTTATGTGTAGGAAATTATTCTCTTTTAATTCGAGATTCAGCAAACTGCCAAACGAATGCTTCAATAGACATAGCAACAAATACTTTTATCAATGCCGATTTCATTTATTCTCCAGATTTGGGAATTGCTCCAGCAATTATTAATTATATTTCTACTGGTTTTGGTGCTCAAAATTATTCATGGACTTTTGGAGATGGCAATTTTGGAACAGGCAATCAAACTTCTAATACTTATTTGACTTCCGGAACATACCAAACAACACTGGTTGTTAATTCAGGTTCTCCTGATTTTTGTACTGATTCAATAACAAAAACCATTAGCGTAAGAGATCCCTCTAAAGTCACAATACCAAATATTTTTACTCCAAATGGAGATGGAGAAAATGATTTCTTTTTTGCTCTGTCCGAAGGATTGGAAGTAGAAACGATGAAAATCTTCAACAGATGGGGACGCTTGGTCTT
>JAQUHH010000114.1 GCA_028683685.1 Bacteroidales bacterium | reverse complement strand
TGCAAAGAAAGATGATACATTGAGATTTAGTGGCTTTAGCCCCATAATGGTGCTAAAGCACAAAAAAATGTAAATATAATCTATTTCAGTTGGCTGAAGCAAACTGAAATAGATAGACTATTTATTGCATTTGTAAATAGCTTATTATTTGATGATTAGATTTTTTTTTGATTCTATTTATGGCAGTCTGATTTATTTGACTGACAAGAAAGATGATAAATTGAGATTTAGTGGCTTTAGCCACAAAATGGTGCTAAAGCACAAAAAAATGCAAATAAAATATTTATCAGTTGGCTGAAGCCAACTGAAATAGATAGACTATTTATTGTATTTATAAATAGCTCATTATCCGATAATTATAATGTTTTTTTTGATTCTATCTATGGCAGTCTGATTTATCTGACTGCCAAGAAAGATGAAATAAAATGGAAGGGGCTTTAGCCCCATTTTTATTTGTTTATTTCTGCCAAATACTTGTCAATGTATGTAAAAATCGTAGCAGAAACTTCATTGATGGGTGCATTGGTCGAAATGGAAATCAGTTTCCCTTTGGCTAAATAATAATCAGTAAGCACATGTGTTAGCTCAAAATAATTGGTCATTCGTTTCAAAAAAACTTGATCATTATCATCGACTCTCCCTTCTGAGGCTCTTTTGAACATCCGTTCATATAAAACTTTTTCTGGCGAGTGCAAATAAAAAACTAAATCACATTTTATATTGTGTTTCTCAATGTATTTTTCAAATAATTCGGCTTGTGGAAGAGTTCTAGGAACCCCATCCAAAAGATGTCCTTTGGAACTTTGAATGAAATTAACATGTTGGAAAAGCATTTTTAGCGTAATGCTATCGGGTACAAAGTTTCCCTTATCTATAAGCATTTTGGCTAAAACCCCAAGCGGTGTTTCTTTGGCTATTTCCTGTCTAAATAGTTCGCCCGTTGAAATGTGCGACAAGCCATATTTTTCAGAAATTAACTTCGAGTGCGTTCCTTTGCCACTGCAAGGGGGACCAATCATGATAATGTTAAACTTCATAAACGTGTTTTATCGTATCTTTTTAAACCACTTTTCAACAACTCCAGAAAGTCTTTCGTAGATTTCTATTTCACTCCCAATTCCGTCTACTAAAGTGTATTTATTTAGTTTTTTATAATATTCTATAACCGGTTTTGTCTTTAATTCATATTCTTCCATACGACGAATTATAAGATCTGTTTCGGTATCATAGGTCCTTTTTTTAGTTGTTTTGGCTCGCATAGACAGTCGTTTGAAACACTCAAGCATGGGAACTTCCAAATTGATGGCCAAGCTAACCGAAGATTTTTGTCGCATCAACATTCCGTCCAAAATATATGCCTGAACAATGGTTCTTGGAAAACCTTTGAATATAAAACCGCGGGCATCTGGATGTAGTTTTATCTCTTTTTCAAGCATTTGAATAATGATTTCATCTGGTACATTCAGTCCCGTTTGCAAGTATGGCATGACACGCTTGCCAAGGTCGCTGTCTTTTTTCACTTCTTCTCGAAGAATTTGTCCGGTAGAAATATAAGCAAGGTTATATTCTTTTGCTAATAAATGCCCTTGAGAGCCTTTTCCACCGCCAGGGCGACCAATTACAACAACATTCAAGAGGGTTTCCCGAAGTGTTTTTTCAACTACTATGTTTAAGTTTTTGAAAATCTCTTCTATGCTTCCCACTCCATTAACTCCGAAATATTTGCCTTTTTCACGATAAAAATCAGCAACAGGAAGTGTCTTTTCTTCGTACTCTTTTAGTCGGTACATCACTACATCATGCGAGTCATCTTTTCTCCCCGATTCGCTAGCACGTTTGATTAAACGGTCGTATAAAACTTCTTTTGGAGCTTCCAAACTGAGCATACATGTGAGTGCAGTATTTAAACGCAATAAAAGACCATCCAATATATAAGCTTGTACCACGGTTCTTGGAAATCCATCAAACAAAAAACCATTGGCATTGGGATTCATCTTGATTTTGTCTTCAATGATTTGAACGATAATATCATCGGATACCAATTCACCGCGAGCGATAATACTTTTGGCGAATAAACCAATCTCTGTTTCTTCGGCAATTTCATGACGGAGCATTTCACCCGTTGATAAATGTATAAGATTGTAACGCTTTGCCAATAATTCTGATTGGGTCCCTTTGCCTGCTCCGGGTGCCCCAAATAATGCAATGTTTAGCATGAAGTATGTTTTTTATTCAAGTACTTGATAAATGTTTTTATAATTTCTGCCCAATTCATCATAGTCTAGGCCATAGCCAACAATAAATTTATTGGGAATGCGAAGTGCCACATAATCAATCTTATGAGCTTTGCTATAAGCTTCCTCTTTATAGGTCATAGTGGCGATTTTTATCGATGCTGGTTGTTCGGGCAACAAGAGATTAATTAAAGTGTCAATAGTATTACCAGTATCAACAATGTCTTCAACAATGATAATATCTCTGTTCTTAATTTCGGATTTGAGCCCAATCAATGTCTTCACTTCATCTTGCCGAATCATTCCTTTGTAGGAAGAGATTTTTATGCAACTTATTTCACAATCAATACTTAAATTTTTTAATAAATCGCTTGCAAAAATGATAGCACCATTTAAAACAACCAAAAATATAGGAGTTTTGTCATGATAATCCACATTTATTTTTTGAGCTACTTCTCTAACAGCCTTTTCTATTACTTCAGCAGAGATGTATTTGACAAATCGTTTGTCTTTGATCGTAATTTCATCCATTGTTTTTGAATTTGAAGCAAAACTACAATTATTAGCTGAACTTACAACAAATAATATAGATATATAGCGATTTTTTGTTTGATTAATTTGGATAGACTCGGTTTCCTAGATGGAAAGTGCTTAACTCTTAAACCAAGCAATTTTTGTAAACTGAACAAATACCACGAGATACTTCATTTCGAGCAAAGTGGGAAATCTCATACAGCTCTTGCTTTATCAAATAATTGTATGCTTCTGGCATGGATAACAACATTAGAAAACCAGGAAATTTTATGCTCATAAGTACAATGCTTTGGATTATTCTTGCTATTTCTTTAAACTCAAAAGAATTCGTACTTTTGCAGACCTTAAAAATAAAAATTGATGAAGGATAAGTACTCATATCATACTCTTTCCAACGGAATTAGAATTGTTCACAAACAAGTACCCAGTCAGGTTTCGCATATGTGTTTGGCAGTTAAATCGGGTTCGCGTGACGAATTGCCGCACGAATGGGGAGTTGCCCATTTTATTGAACATATGATTTTTAAAGGAACCAAAAAACGCAAACCTTTTCATGTGCTTGCACGAATGGAAAACGTTGGAGGTGAGCTCAATGCGTTTACAGCCAAAGAAGAAACTATTTTTTATGCTTCATTTCTAAAACCTTATTATCACCGAAGTGCCGAATTGCTTTCGGATATTATTTTTAACTCTGTTTTTGCCCAAAAAGATATTGATGTTGAAAAAGATGTGGTAATCGAAGAGATTAAATCATACAAGGACAATCCAGCAGAGCTGAGTTTTGATATGTTTGAAGATCTGATTTTTGAAAATCATCCACTGGGAAGAAATATTTTAGGCTCTGTGAGCTCCGTAAGATCTATGAAACGAAAAGATATTTTGAGTTTTATAAATCGAACTTATACCTGCGATCAAATGGTAATTGCTTCGGTGGGAAATATCTCTTTTGCAAAACTGATTAAAATTGTAGAAGATTGTTTTGGTTCTATTCCAAGCTCCAAACGGATGTATGAAAACTCTGTTTTTAAAGGAAACAGCCCTGATAATCAGTTTGTTAAATTAAGTTCGCATCAGTCAAATAGTATTTATGGTCGACTTTCGTATGATATGCACAACGACAAAAAGAATGTTTTTAGTTTGATCAATAATTTGTTGGGTGGACCAGGCATGAATACTCGTTTAAATATTTCCATTCGAGAAAAAAATGGCTATGCGTATGCGGTTGAGTCCAATTTTCAGCCTTTGTCAGACACGGGCTTTTTTTCGGTCTATTTTGCCACTGATAAAAATCATGTAGATAAAACTATTTCATTGATTCAGAATGAGTTTCATAAGTTAAAAACGGAAAAACTAGGAACACTTCAATTGAGTCGTGCCAAAAAACAGTTTATTGGACAGTTGGCATTGAGCGGTGAATCCAGTTTAAACGAGATGGTTTCGATGGCCAAAAGCATGTTGTTTTTCAATCAAATTGATTCGATGACGGATGTATATAAAAAAATTGAGAGCATTTCGGCTTCCGATATTTTAGAAATATCCAACGAGATGTTGAACCCCGAGGCGTTTAGTTTAATTACAATAGGACGAAAATGAGATACGAAGACAGTTGTGTAAATGAGGCTTTTAACGAATACGCCGATGCTCACAGCAGCGACGAGCCCTTGATTTTGCAGGAGTTATTTCGCGAAACCTACCTGAAAATGCTCAATCCCAGAATGATTTCGGGAAAACAGCAAAGTCATCTTTTGCGTTTTATTTGTCGTATGAAAAAACCTCAAAGAGTTCTGGAAATTGGCACATTTAGTGGATATTCAGCCATTTCGATGGCGATGGAATTGCCCGAAAATGGGATTTTATTTACCATTGAGACCAATGAAGAACATCAAGACATCATTGAAAAATATATCCGGAAAGCCAAACTCGAAAGCAAAATTAATTTGATTATTGGAGATGCGTTAAACGTAATTCCAAGTTTAAATGAAAAATGGGATTTGGTTTTTATGGATGGAGATAAGTCGGAATACGACCGCTATTATGATTTGATTATTGACGCTTTAAATCCTGGGGGAATTGTTTTGGTGGATAATGTTTTATGGAGTGGTAAGGTGTTGATTCCCAGTGATGTTTTGCATGATGAGTCCACTCGCTTAATTGATGCTTTTAATAAACGGATTGCTCAGGATGATAGAGTAGAGGTGATGTTGTTGCCATTAAGAGACGGAATTTTATTAATTCAGAAAAAGTAAAAAGATGAGAATAGATATTTTGACCCTATTTCCAGAAATGTTTGATGGACCTTTTCAACATTCTATAATAAAACGAGCCGTTCAAAAGAACTTGACAGAAATTTTTATTCATAATATTCGTGATTTTTCTGAAAATAAGCATCATAAAGTGGATGATTATCCCTATGGTGGCGAGCCAGGAATGGTGATGATGATTGAACCGATATATAAATGTATCTCCTTTCTGAAATCTGAAAGGGATTATGATGAAGTTGTTTTTATGACTCCTGATGGAGAACTTTTCGATCAGCAAATCGCCAATAGAATGTCTATGCATGGAAATATTATTTTGTTATGTGGCCACTACAAGGGTATTGATGAACGAATTAGAGAACATTTGGTAACACGTGAAATTTCAATTGGAAATTTTGTTCTTTCTGGAGGCGAATTGCCTGCTATGGTTGTGGTGGATGCTTTGGTGAGATTATTGCCCGGAGTTTTAAACGACGAAACTTCGGCTTTGTCGGATTCTTTTCAAAATGGTTTGGTTTCCCCACCGGTTTATACTCGTCCTGCCAATTTTAACGGCTGGCAAGTTCCTGAGGTCTTGTTGTCGGGAAATGATAAATTGATTGATCAATGGAAAGACAAAAAAGCCATGGAAAGAACTGAAAAAAGAAGACCGAATTTAATGTAAAGTTTTATTGGTCGTTGTGCGAAACGATACAGTGCAAGTGTTGATTCGCCGAATCTGCCGTTAGGCACTTGGTTATTTGGTCACCTTTTTCAAATTCTTTATTGTATCAGGCGTAAGCACTTAATCAGGCGTGAGCACTCAAAACTCACTCTCACTCTCACTCTCACACTGTATTCAGGCACTTGGTTACCCAATCACCCGGTCACTATTTATATAATTCATTTTGAAAAATCCTTTTTTTGTGAAGAAAATGCTTTATGGAAGTTGCCAAAACCCCAAATCCATATTTTACACTTCTGCCGAAATTAATGGAAGAGGCTTCTGGAAAATACTTGGTAGGGCAACTAATCTCGGCTATTTTGTAGTTTTTCATCACAATTTGCGAAAGTACTTCATTGTCAAAAACAAAATCATCGGAATTGTTTTCAAAATTGATGGATTTTAATACTTCTGCATTGTAAGCTCTGTATCCAGTGTGGTATTCGGATAATTTTTGACGGAGTAAAATATTTTGAATAAAAGTTAAAACTCTGTTAGATAGATATTTATAATATGGCATTCCACCAATTAAAGCACCTTTTCCAAGAATTCGGGATGCTAAAACTACTTGATAGAGTTCTGTATTGAGGAGTTCGACCATGGCGGGGATAAGCAGTGGAGTATATTGATAGTCAGGGTGAAGCATAATGATAATATCAGCATTCAATTGAAGTGCTTTTTGATAACAGCTTTTTTGATTGGCTCCATAACCTTTGTTTTGGTCGTGAATCAAAATATGCTTAATTCCCAATCTCTGGGCTACTTCAACCGTATTATCGGTGCTGGCATCGTCCACCAAAATAACTTCATCCACCAATGTATGAGGAATTTCGTGATAGGTGCTTTCCAGAGTTTTACCCGCATTAAAAGCGGGCATCACAACAACGATTTTTTTATTCTTTAGCATTTTTCTTGGGTTTTATCCACATTAAGGTTTTGTCTTCCATGATGTCAATTTTTTCTTTGTCAATCAGCCAACGGATGATTTCAATGGTTTTTTCTTCCGTAAAAATATCCACCGATTTCACTACCTCTTCCATTTTCATGGGTTTTTCTTGCAGCAAAGGTTTGATGATATGAACGGTGTTGTTGAATTCAAAATCGTTGATATTCATTTTGTTGCGTTTGATGCAGATATTGCATTCTCCGCATCTCAGGGTGTTTGTTTCGCCAAAATATTCCAAAAGAAGTTTGCTGCGGCATTTTGTTTGATTGGTGGTGTAGTTTAGCATGGCATCGATGCGTTTTTTTGCCGTTTCTTTCAAAAATTGATAGCGATCGTACGAAAGTGTAATTTGATTTTCATTTACGCGGTTGGCGGTGATTATAATTTGGGGTTTATCCGTTTGTTGGTCATAAATGATAATTCCATTTTTTTCAAGATGAATCAGAATTGCAATAACTTGACTATAGCCAATATTGAGTCGATCTGCCAAATCTTGTTCTTTGATTTGAACAAAACTTGAAAAGAGACCGCCGTATGATCTCAACAAAGTTTTTATAAAGGAATCGTATTTTTTATTGGCTACTTGAAACCCATAAATTTCTTCATTAGAGCATCTTATCGTGATTTTTGAAGGTTTATAATAGGCTTCATTTAGCACAAAATAGCCCTCTTTTTCAAGAAACTTCAAAGCGTTGTAGCAGAGTAGTGTGGGGAAGTTGTAGTTTTTGGCAAATTTAGTAAAATCAAAATCAAAAACTCTGTCTTTGCCGTGTTCAATAG
>JAQUHH010000113.1 GCA_028683685.1 Bacteroidales bacterium | reverse complement strand
TCTTTTCAAGATTCAAGCAAAGTTAATACTATTCGGAAGGATTAAGCAGGGTTTTCAAGTTGGAAAAATGGGGGGAAATGCTTGCAAAACAGATAAGGCGAAACCATGGAGTTATTTCAAACTGTACTTTACGTTTATTCACGTTTTTCACGGACTAAGCCCATCTTTTATTTCCCAAAAATATACAAAGTTTTTTAACAAAACATCAAAAAAAATCATTTAATTTTTTTTGCTTTAAGAGTTTGTTTTGCACTTTTTTTGTAATGGCTTTAAAAAACAAGAATAATATTTTTTTAAAACCCATCATAAAACATCAAAAAAAAGTGCCTTTTATCGTTTAAATCTGTATTTTTGAGGCATGAAAGTTTTACGGAACATACTTTTTATTGGTTTAGCATTTGGGGTTTGGTCGTGTGCTCAAATATTGGCTCCCACAGGCGGACCGCGCGATACCGAACCTCCAAAACTTCTGGGAACAAGTCCTGCACAAAAATCAACTCATGTTACTCAAAATGAATTCATTCTTGATTTTAATGAGTTTTTCTCTTTGCAAAATCCAAATAATAATGTGCTTGTTTCTCCTCCCCTAAACCAATCCATCGAATTTAAAACCAGAGGCAAATCACTGATTATAAACATAAAAGACACTTTAAAAAGCAATACTACCTACTCCATAAACTTTGCTAATTGCATTCGAGACATTACCGAAAACAATACCATCAAAACATTAACCTATGTGTTTTCAACAGACTCATTTATCGATAGCAACTCCATAAAAGGGAAAGTAATAAATGCCAAAACGCTGCTTCCCGAAAAAGAGGTATCGGTAGTTCTTTATAAATCAGATATTGACACACTTCCAACAACTGAAAAACCCTACTACCTGACAAAAACGAATGAAACTGGTGAATTTGAATTCGATTATTTAGCAGAAGGTTCTTATGCAATTTATGCTCTTTTGGATAAAAACAATAATATGATTTCTGATATAGCAAGTGAAGCTTTTGCTTTTCACAAGCAAATGATTGAAAGCAAACCTATTGCAAATATTTCAGAAAATGATATTATAAATTTGAACCTTTTTATTCATGCCGACACCGTGCAACGAATAAACCGCTCTTTTTCTTCAACAAAAGGAGTACAAACTTTGGCTCTAAAAAATCCGTACCAACAAATTGAATTCACTATTCTTAATGAAAATATAAAAAAAGAACGTTTTTATTTTGAATTTAATTCAATAAAAGACACCGTTCAGATTTACGATTTGGAAATGTCAGTCGACACCATTTTATTAAAAGTTTCAGATTTAAATTTTTCCGACACCCTGAAATTCATAACACAGCAAGAACCTCCCCGAAGAGGCGGCAAAAGGAGTGTTGAAACGACAAATCAAGTTCGTGGATATTTAATTGATGGAGAACATCCATTTTTACCCACATTTATCGAATTTTCATATCCTGTAAAAGAAGTTTTAAAAGAAGATTTCTTTTATATCAAAGACGAAGTGGATACTCTTTCCGGAAAAATATTTATCAATGACAGTTTGCCTAAAAGAGTGATGCTTTCTTTTGAAAAAATGGCAAAATCTAAATATGCAATTTCCATTCCCGATTCGAGCATTATTACCTATAACGGCTTAGTAAATGACTCTATAAATCAACTTATTACAGTTAAAAACGAAGCAGATTATGGTCATTTTACTGCAAAAATCAATTATCATCAAACGGTTCCCGTTCTGGTGCAACTAATGGATGAACAAGGCAAGATATTCGAAGAAACTACTATTTTCAAATCTGAAGATTTACAATACATAAACAAACTACCAAAAACCTACCGAATGGCATTTGTTTTCGACATCAATAATAATGGCAAATGGGATACAGGCAATTATTTTACAAAAAATCAGCCGGAACCTAAATATTTTTTTGAAAAGCCATTTACTGTCAAAGCAAATTGGGAAATTGAGGAGTCAATAAATTTGGATGAGATATTTTTGAAACTCAAGATTGATTAGCATGAAAAAGGGAAAAAAGCAAAATTTCGAATCGGCATTAAAAGTCAATGAAGGCATTGATCGCCCATCAACGATAAGCCCTTATTCTCAAAATTACAAGAGAAAAAAAAGAGTATTGACGAAAGACGAATATGTAAAAGGTATTTTAGCCAGCGACATCGTTATTATGAGCATGGCAATTACTTTAATTGAAAGCTCTTTGCCAGCTCACTATGCTTTAGCACAAGAGGTCATTGATGCTTGTTTACCGTATTCAGGAAAATCCATCCGAATTGGAATCACAGGTGTTCCGGGCGTAGGAAAAAGTACTTTTATTGAATCTTTTGGAAAATTATTAACCTCAAAAGGTCATAAAGTTGCAGTTTTGGCTATTGATCCCAGCAGCGAACGTTCAAAAGGAAGTATTTTGGGAGATAAAACTCGAATGGAAGAACTTTCAGTAGATAAAAATGCATTTATTCGTCCTTCGCCTTCGGCTGGGTCATTGGGTGGCGTAGCTCGTAAAACCAGAGAAATTATTGTATTATGTGAAGCTGCCGGCTTCGACCGAATCATTGTTGAAACAGTGGGTGTCGGTCAATCTGAAATTTCAGTCCACTCCATGGTGGATTTCTTTTTATTGTTAATGCTTTCGGGAGCTGGCGACGAACTTCAAGGCATCAAACGTGGCATTATGGAAATGGCTGATTTATTGGTCGTTAACAAAGCTGATGGAGACAATATCAACAAAGCCTCTTTGGCAAAAAGTCAATACTCTTCCGCCTTGCGTTTGTTCCCTCCCAGCGAATCGCAGTGGCAAGCTTTTGCAGAAACATGCTCCGCTCTGACTCATCAGGGTGTTGAACATATTCAAAATAGTATAAATGAGTATGTTGAATTAACAAAAGGAAACGGCTACTTCAACCAAAAAAGAAACAATCAAGCCATTTATATTTTAAATGAATTTGTCAATCGGCACTTAAACCAACATTTTTATCACTCTTCAGAAATAAAACCCATGGTTAAACAAATGGAAAAAATGGTTGCCAAGGGAGAAATGAGTCCATACATCGCTGGACAAAATCTATTACGAAAATATTTTGAAATTATGAAAACAGGTCCATGTTCTTATAACTTTGATGAATTTTAAAAATAAACGATCATGAATATGAATACACCAAACGAAATAAACGAAATCACTACCGAAGAAGCATTTAAAATTGTTGGAAACGATACTCTTTTTATTGATTTACGAGAAGACTTTGAGTTTGCCGACAAATCAATGAATGTTATTAATGTATTTAATTTCCCATTCAGTACCTTTGAAAAAAACTTTCAAAAAATACCAAAAGACAAAAAAATAATTTTGATTTGTCTAACTGGAATTCAATCTCAAAAAGCATATGAATTTCTACTAAAACAACGCTATAAAATGGTTTACGTCCTTCTGGGAGGCATTATTCATTGGGCAATGGAAGGACATCCAATGAAATCGAACCCCGACAGCCTACCCGAAGACATCTTCGATTCTCATTGCTGTAATTGTAAAGGACAAACACCTGACATTTTGGAATAAAAAAACCGGCTGCTTTTATAAAAACAGCCGGAGGGGATTATTAATCAAAAGTAATTGTTAACTAAAAAGATAAGAAATTAAGATTAAAGAACCAATGATACCAATGTAGGTACCCCATAATAATATTTTATGTATTGTTTTCATGGCTTTAAGTATTAAGTTTATACTTTGTTTTATTATATATTTAGACAGATATAAGTATAAAAAGGTTGTCTTAACTTAGAATAATTCTAAGTTTTTTTTGTTAAATTAAAATTTGCAATTTGTAAAATTCTGTATTTCATATATATACATCTACATGGTAAGATGTATATAAAATCGAAAATAATGGACTATCAAATTTTAAATTTTCTTGTAGAAATTATTTATTAAAGATAAATTCTGATATTTCCTTCCGAATTCTCGTCGCTTTTTCCATATCTATCAAATTTGGATGAAGTTTTTCTGACTCATCTAAATATCCCACAGCAACGACCACAAGCGGTTTGATGTTTTCGGGCAAATGAAACGATTTTGAAATTGCTTCGGGACTAAAGCCAGCCATCTGATGAACGAATAAGCCTCTTTCAGTGGCTTCAAAAGTGAGACTCGCAACAGCAGCACCACAATCATATTGATATGAGCTATTGTGTTGTCCATTTGGCGTCAGTTCATTTCCCAAAACGACAAACAACATCGAAGCTTCGGGAGCCCATAGTTGATTAAATTCTACCAATGAATCCGTAATCGTTTTAAATGTGTGATCACCTCTAAGACCATAAATAAATTGCCAAGGTTGAATATTACTAGCTGAAGCAGACCATCTGGATGCCTCAAAAAGACTATTTATTACTTCTTGAGAAATCTCTTTTTTATTATTAAAAGAACGAGGACTCCAACGTTTTGCCAAAAGGCTTGAAATGGGATATTGAGTATTAGCAGATTTTTCCATATTGTTTTTTTATTATTTTTGTTTGAAATTTATAATCATCCGTAAAAGGACAACATCTAATAAACCAGTGAACGTACAGATTGTTTGATAAGAAAAATAAATTGAATCATAGACAAAATAAATACTCCATGAAACTTCATTTTCAAGAACTAAAAAAACTACTAAATCAAACCTTCCGAACCACTTGGGTTTTGCTAAAGATAATGATTCCTGTTTCAATTATTATCAAATTAATCCAGGAGTTCGATTTATTGCACTATTTTGGCGATGCCTTGTCTCCTATTATGCAAATAGTAGGACTTCCAGGAGAAACCGGAATTATTTGGGCTTCGGGAATGTTGATAAATATTTATGCTGCATTGTTGGCATACATTGCCTTGGCGCCTGGTTTGGCACTAACACATGCCCAAATAAGTGTACTTTTTACCATTATTTTAGTCGCTCACACTTTTCCTGTGGAGTTACAAATAGCCTCAAAAGCAGGCGTAAAGCTAAGGGCCATGTTTATAATTCGATTTGGAGGAGCCATCCTTCTTGGAATTCTATTAAATACAGGATATAATTATTTTGAATATTTACAAGAACCAGCTGTTGTAAGCACTTTTCTTACACCCGTAAACGATTCTTTATGGATGTGGGCTTTAAACGAATTGAAAAATTATCTAATCATCGCACTTATTATTTTCTCCTTGTTGTTAAGCTTGAAAGTCTTTGAAAAATTAGGAATAATAAATTTAATCAGTCGTTTTTTAGAACCTGTTTTGGGCATATTAGGCATCCAAAAAGAGGTAATTCCTATCGCTTTAATTGGTTTAACATTAGGAATATCATACGGAGGAGCTATTATTATAGAAGAATCAAAAAACACAAAAATTACAAGCAGAGATATTTTCTATACCCTCACTTTGATGGGACTGTGTCACAGCATGATAGAAGACACCTTGTTGATGTTTTCATTTGGAGGTCATGTTTCAGGAATTCTTTTTGCCAGAATAATATTTGCATTGATTATGACCTATTTAATTGTTAAAATAACATCAAAAATAAGCCAGAAAAGATTTGATGCATGGTTTATTAAAAAAAACTTTTTGAAAAACAGAGAAAAAATCTCGGAAAATTAGAATCAATAATCAGATAACTATAAACTACTACTTATCTGTATTATTAAAAAAAATCAAAAACATTTTGGACTGCTTATTGCATATAAATAGATTCAACTGTCTGATAATAATCAAATTTAATCAATAAAAATAAGAATAATTTAACCACACTTAAAACGATTTAATCCAACCACAAATAAAAATAGTGCTATATTTGCATGTCATTATTCTAATTATAAAAAAATCGACAATCATGAAAAAAACGTTAATTATACTTTCCCTTATTCTGGCATTTTCATATGCAATAGCGCAAACAACAGGCGGTCGCACAATGCCTTCTGTTCAAATAAAAACCTTAGACGGGAAAAACATTTTGTCCTCCGAAATTTCAAATGAAGGAAAGCCAATGATAATAAGCTTTTGGGCAACATGGTGCAAACCTTGCATCCGCGAACTAACAACCATTGCAGACGTATATGAAGATTGGCAAGAAGAAACTGGCGTTAAACTAGTTGCCATTTCGATTGACGACACTCGTTCACTTTCAAAAGTTCGTCCGTATGTAAACGGAAAAGGCTGGGAATTTGAGTTTTATACAGACGCCAACAGCGACTTGAAAAGAGCCATGAATGTGAATGAAATACCTTGCGTTTTTATTCTTGATGGAGACGGAAAAATTGTTTGGCAACATACTTCTTTTTCTGAAGGAGGCGAATTTGAACTTATTAATATCGTAAAAAAAGTGATGGCAGGCGAAGAGGTTTCGACTGAAAAATAAAACTTTCTCAAACTGCCCTTTTATATAAAATGAATTATGTTTTCAAGGTTTTTTTAAACAGATTAAATTTGATGAAACAGATTACCATCGTTGCTTTATTGTTTTTTGCATTTGCAACAAACAATCTTTATTCTCAAGGAATTTTGGGAAACGGAAAAATATCCGGAAATTTTCAAACCGATGCTCAATATTATCAAAAAGACAGTTTGATTGGAGCTGAAGAGGTGGAAGAAAAAATGCTCATTAACGCCTTCGCCAACATTGTTTATACCAATGATAAATTTACGGCAGGAATGCGCTTTGAAATGTATCAAAACCCGCTCGTTGGGTTTAATCGCAAATATAAAGGAAGCGGCATCCCCTATCGCTATGCAACTTACAACAACGGCGATTGGGAAGTAACAGTTGGAAATTATTACGAACAATTTGGAAACGGACTTTTGTTTCGCTCCTACGAAGAACGAAATTTAGGTTTCGATAATGCGATGGATGGAATTCGTTTTCGGGCAACTCCACATGCGGCAGTAACCATAAAAGGAATTTGGGGAAATCAACGTAGTTTTTGGGACAAAGGCGAAGGAATTGTCCGCGGCTTAGATGTAGATTTTAGCATAAACGAAATTTCCGAAAAAACTTCGGAATGGAAGTTAAAGTTAACTTCTGGTTTTAGTTTTGTAAGCAAATATCAACGCGATCAGGATCCTTTGTATAATTTACCGAAAAATGTGGCTGGATTTGCTGGTAGAATGGGCATTGGATATGGAAAATTCTCATTGAATGGAGAATATGCCCACAAAATTAATGATCCAAATGCTACCAACAATATGATTTATAAACCCGGAGAAGCACTGATGCTAAATGCTGCCTATTCTCAAAAAGGCTTAGGAATATTAGTATCTGCATTAAGATCCGACAATATGGATTTCCGCTCCGACCGTTATGTTACCGAAAACGCACTGAACATCAACTACATACCTTCTCTAACTCGCCAACATTCGTATGCATTAAGTGCTTTTTATCCCTATGCAACTCAATTTAATAGCCAAATGTCGTTTCAAGCACAAATAAATTACAAAATTAAAAAATCTACCTTGCTCGGTGG
>JAQUHH010000112.1 GCA_028683685.1 Bacteroidales bacterium | reverse complement strand
GAGTTAGTGAGTTCTTTGATAAATTCTATGGATTGCTCTTTGTTCGGAACTTTGCCGTGCCATCTGTAATCGTTTTCAATTTCTGAAATGCCCTTGCCCATTTTGGTATGAGCAATGATAACAGAAGGTTTATTTGTTTGAGCTTTCGCCAAATTAAATGCTCGGTCAATATCTTTAAAGTGGTGTCCATCGCATTCGAGGGTGTTCCATCCAAAAGATTCCCATTTTTTGGAGAGCGGTTCGAGTTTCATTACATCTTCCGTTTTTCCATCAATTTGGCATTTATTGCGGTCAATGATAGCAATAATGTTATTGAGTTTGAAATTACTAGCACTCATGGCTGCCTCCCAAATGGAACCTTCTTGTAATTCGCCATCTCCTAAAATGCAATAAATTTTCCGCTGTATGCTGTCTATTTTGTCAGCCAAAGCCATGCCCACCGCAATTCCCAATCCTTGACCCAGAGAACCTGATGAGGTTTCGATGCCTGGTAATTGGCTGTCTAAAGAGGGATGACCCTGAAGTCGAGATTGAAATTTACGTAATTGCAAGAGTTCTTTTCTGTCGAAATAGCCTGTGTTTGCAAGACTGGCGTATAAAACTGGTGCTACGTGTCCGATGGATAAAACAACTTTGTCGCGTCCTTCCCAATTTGGATTTTGTGGTTTGTGATTTAATGCAACAGAATAGAGATATGCAAAAATGTCAGCTAAGCCTAAGGAACCTCCAAGATGTCCTGAGCCTGCCTCCGTAAGCATACGAACGATGTCGGTTCGGATATTGCAAGCCAATGTTATGATATTTTTTGTTTCCATTTATGTATAATAAAATCCGATTATAGTGAAAACCACAATCGGAGAATAAATAATTAGAAGTTAGAATAAATTAGTTACAAATAGATTCTTTTAGCTCTTTTTTGGCTTTTTCTGAACCCAATGAAACTGCTTTTTTCAAGTCCTCACAATAACTAATGCCTTCCTGTTCTGTTTCCGACATTTTTATGGCTATTGCTCTTTTGCGATAGGCTTCGGCATAAGTGACATCAGATTCGATGGCGAGGGTGAAATTTGAAATAGCATCTACATAGTTGCTTTTTTCCATCATATATTCACCTCTTTTAAGGTATTGTTCAGCCGTATTTCTGTCGATATTTTGTGAAAATAAACTCAATCCGGCAAATACAAACACAAATAAGAATACGATATTTTTCATGATTCTTTTTTTAAAATTATTAAGAGAATACAAATATACATTTTTTTATCAATACTATATAATAGATGATTATTGTTGAAAAATAGTTGTTTTGTGAAACTTTAAAATACTATAGAAATTTAAGGTTGTATAGTAAAATCTGAATTTATTTCGTTTTTAAAAAAGCGATAATTGTGATTTTAGTTGAAAACTTTTGCGATGATATGGTGTAAAACCATATCGTAAAATGGCATTTTGATGTTCGGGAGTTGCATAGCCTTTGTTTTTTTTCCATTGATAATTTGGAAATTCGGAATGGATTTTTTCCATAAACTCATCTCTGTATGTTTTGGCTAATATAGAAGCAGCCGCAATGCTAAAATAGAGTGCATCGCCCTTTATAATGCAATGATAAGGAATGTTTAATTCGGTTCTAAATCTATTTCCATCGATGAGTAACAATTCCGGTTTTGTTTGAAGTTTTTTTACGGCTTCTGTCATTGCCAAAAAAGAGGCATTTAGGATGTTGATTTGGTCTATTTTTCCTGCATCAACTTCTGCAACTGCCCACGCAATGGCTTCTTTTTGAATGATTTCACGAGCTGCCAGTCGCTTGCTTAAACTTAGTTTTTTTGAATCGGTAATAAGTGGATTTGAAAAGTTTTTGGGCAATATAACCGCTGCTGCAAATACGGGTCCAGCCAAGCATCCTCTGCCAGCTTCATCGCATCCAGCTTCGATTTGATGGTCGGTAAAGGAGCTGTTTAAAGGGTTTATGTCGGAATGGATATTCAACTAAATAATTGTATAAAATGAAATGTGAAAGTAAAAACAATAGTTGCCCATATACTGATTTCTATAAAAACAGATCGTTTATTGCTGTTGATAAGTGTCGATAAAATATACGTTAGTCCGAGAAAAAGAATTCCAATTTGGTTGGTCATCGAAAAATTTGTCAACAATACGCCCAGAAATGAAATCATTGCAAACTGGATAATGTAGAAGTGTTTTTTTCGAATGCGTATTAGTTTTTCCGAAGAACTCAAAATTAGTTTTAATGCAGCATATCCTCCGACAGAAGCTGCTGAGAAATAAAAAATTCGGAACATTAAATCTTTCGGCAGAATAAAATAGATATTGTTGGATATGGAATTTTGATAAAAGTCAAAAATATTAGAGATGGAGTCATTTAGATAGTAGTAGGTAAAAATGTAGAGATATAAGAATAAAAAACCCATTATAGTGGCGATAATTGATTTTAAATTAATATTTGAAAAAATAATGATACTTGCTACTAATGGGAAAATGAAAACAATGTTTGGAGCAAAGAAAAGAATGCTTAATGCAGCATATAATGCGCAGGTAAATAGTGATTTACTGGCGGACACTTCTTCGTAAGTTATGAGTGTCTTGCTTAAAAAAAGAATTAGAAAAGTATTTGAAAAATGGATGGGAGAAAAGGTGAGATGTTGAGGAAAAGAAAGGATGAGTATTGCATATATCATGCTTGGTAGAAATGATTTTTTTTCAACTATTTCATTGTTCTGTAATATGATGGAGATATAAAAAGACTGAAAAAGAATTTGGAGTAAAATAATAGTCTTGCCTAGAATTAAATGTCCTTCCAATAGTTTTGAGATAAAATTGAAAATGTGTGACATTTCATACGTTGGAATGGATGCAAAATCAAAATAAAACAATAGGAAGCCGATGTAAATCCACAAGGGAATAATCAGCATAAACTGAAGGTACCAATCATTTTTAAATAGACGATTTAGCATGTCTTTATTTATAGTATGTCAAATCCAATATCTTTACGGTAGTGGAAATTGTTAAAACTTATTTTTTCTGCTTTAGCGTAGCATTTTTTTAATGCTTCTTGAGGGCTGTTTGCAAGCGAAGTTATTGCCAAAACTCGACCGCCTGCCGAAATAATTTCATTGTTTTCATTTCTGCTGGTGCCAGCATGAAATACCATGTTGTCTGTTTCTTGGGTAATTCCATGAATGACAAAGCCTTTTTGAAAACTTTCGGGATATCCTCCTGAAACCATCACTATTGTTGACGCAGCTTTATTGCTGATTCTGATTTGGTGTTGGTGGAGTTTTTTGTTTTTAGCAGCGATGAAAAGTTCTAGTAAGTCATTTTCTACTCTGGGAATGACCGATTCTGTTTCTGGATCGCCTAGTCTGACATTATATTCAATGACGTAAGGATTATTGTTGACTTTGATTAAACCCAAAAAGAGAAAACCACAATAATCGATTTTTTCTTTTTGTAATCCTACTAAGGTTGGTTCAATAATGTGTTGAATTACTTTATTCATAAACTCCTTGTTGGCAAAAGGAACGGGCGAAATAGACCCCATTCCTCCAGTGTTTAGTCCTGTATTTCCTTCGCCAATTCTTTTGTAATCTTTTGCTTCAGGAAGAAGTACGTAATCTTTTCCATCGGTAAGGATAAAGACTGAAAGTTCAATTCCATCCAAGAATTCTTCAATTACGACTCTGTTTCCTGCTTTTCCAAAAGTATCATCCAAAAGCATCTCTTTTAGTGCTTTTTCGGCTCCTTCGTACGTATCTGGTATCACGACTCCTTTCCCAGCCGCCAAGCCGTCCGCTTTTATCACGTAGGGAGCTGGCATAGTTTTAAGGAATTCTAAAGCCTCTTTGTAAGTTGTTTTGTCAAATGATTGATACGCAGCCGTTGGAATGTCATATTTTTTCATGAATTTTTTGGCAAACTCTTTACTGCTTTCTAGTTTTGCACCATGTTGTGAAGGACCAATAATAGCAATGTGAGCGAGCGATGTGTCATGGGCAAAATAATCCTGAATGCCATCGGCCAAAGCTTGTTCGGGACCCACTACAATCATCTCTATTTTATTGTCCTTGCAAAGTTTTGCAATGGCTTGAAAATCAGTTTCTTTAATGGTAATATTGATTCCATATTCACTAGTTCCGGCGTTGCCAGGAGCTATAAATAACTGGCTAAGCATTTTGCTTTTGCTAATTTTCCATGCTAAGGTGCATTCTCTTCCTCCAGAACCTAATATTAGTATATTCATTCTCTGTAATTTTAGTCAAAAGTAATAAAAAATCTTACGAGGCTCCGATAAAAAATGCAGTATTAATTATAATTGATTTAAAATCAGTAAATTATGTTTAAGATAATAAGCTAAGGTCAATTTATTGATTTTTTGGGTTGTAAAACTCTCTGCTTCTTACGGGCTGATTTCCAATTTGTTTGCGAAGACTTTTAGGAACTTTTCGTTCTGGATTTCGGGCATCCACATCGCTGAAAAAATACCATCTTCCATCGTTTAAAACAAATGCATCAAAAATGCTGGTTTCGGGAACATAGTATTCGTATACTCCCTTCATGTATTCGTTTAATGGAGCTAATCTGTCAAATATTATCATGTTTGATTTTATGGATTTATAAATGGGCTTTTTGGTTCTGGGATCTCTTTTTTTTGTTCTTACAGAGTATGATTGTTTGTCGTAGCGAAGCAACATCGAAGTTTTTTTACTGTATTCAAAAATCAGTCGATATATTTTTCCTTTTTCATGTTTTTTTAGCAAAGTAGCTCCCCAAATTGGCATTCCATTGTTTTTGAAAGATAATATTTCGATAATTTTTTTTTGAGTAAATGGACTGTTTCCGTTCCATCCCAAAAGAATGTAGAATTGTTTTTTGTTTAACTCAAAATCAATCATTTTATAGTAAGTGGCACCATACCATTGCTCACCTTCGAGTTTTAGAAGTTCTGCACCGCTAATTTGGGATGAAATATCTTTTAGTTGAATAATGAAAAAGCGTTTTTTACGCTTATCATAACATTGAATTAAACCTGAATTTTCATAATACCCATCTTCTTTTGGAAACGACCACGTAAAAAGTCTAAATGATTTATCGGGAGGTGTAATGCATGAAATAGATTTTAGTGAGTCGAATGAATAGTTAATAGATTCTTTTTCAATCATTAATGAGTAAAGTGCTTCAATGATAAGTTCATTGTTGGTGAATTTTATGACATCATTATAGGGTTTGGCGATGATTTCCGACATGGCATTAATGGAGTCTATTTGGCTTGCCAAATTGGATTGTGAAAAGAGTTTGACTTGCATAAAAATCAATAATCCGAAAAGAAATATTTTGGATTTTTTTTGATATCCCATTTTATTGTTGTTTGTTATTTTGACAAATGTAAAACGTTTTTAGCTATGTTTTTGGTATAAAAGCTTATTTTTGCTTTAAAATTATAATTAATGAAAAAATATGCTGTTGCAGGGAGTCCCGTTTTGCATAGTAAAAGTCCTGCAATTTTTAATCGCTTGTTTCAAAAATATGGAATTGATTCTTTTTATACCAAATTATCGGCAATAAATTCAGAATCTGTTATTAAGCTTGCTCATATTATAGGCGTGAATGGATTGAATATTACAGCTCCTTTCAAAGAGTTAATTTTGCCGTATGTTTCAATAAAAGAGAGTTCTGTTCTTCAAATCGGAGCGTGCAACACTTTGGTTTTTGATAATCATATTTCTGCTTATAATTTTGATTGCGATGGGGTGGTAGAGTCTATTCGTGCTGAATTTATTGATTTTTCAAATATAAAAGCATTGGTAATGGGAGCTGGAGGAGCAGCAAAAGCAGCGGTCTATGGTTTGCAAAAAGAAGGGATTCTTGCGACTGTGGTTAATAGAACATACGAAAAGGCGGTATCCATGTCACTAATTTTTAATTGTGAAGTCATCAAAGTGGAAGAGATATCAAAAAATATTTTGTCGAATTTTGATTTGATTGTGAATACGCTTGAATATCCTTATCATTTGTTTGATTTTGCAATGATTGAATCGGGTGTGCTTTTGGATGCCAATTATAAAGATTCAATTTTTGTAAATTTATCGGATCAAGGCTTGGTTCGCTTAGTCGATGGAAAAAAGTGGCTGATGCACCATGCCATAAAATCATTTAATTGTTTTACTGGAATCAATGCGTCTATGAGTGATGTAGAATCGGTATTTGAGGAGGCTATTAAAATTTCATCTACTGTAATCTGTTTAAGTGGCATGCCTGGAGTTGGAAAAAGCTCCTTGGGAAAAGTTCTGGCAAAACGATTGGGCTTTGAATTTTTAGATTCTGACATATTAATAGAAAATCACTATGGAATGTCTGTTTCAGCTATTTTTGAAAAATATGGCGAGTCGCATTTTCGTGATACTGAGCAAAAAATAATTTCGGATTGTTTGCAAAAAACGAATCTTATATTGTCTATCGGAGGAGGTGCTTTAACAAGAGTTGGAACAATAGAAATGCTTAGAAAAAAAGCCTTGGTTATTACTTTGATGTGCGATTTAGATTGTCTGCATGAAAGACTTACTATCGAAAATCGTCCTTTGTTTAAGAATAAGGATTCCAAATCAATTTTGAAAAAAATATTTGATCAACGATTCAATAATTATTTTATTTCTTCTGATTTGATTTTTTATAATCAAGATGTTAGTATTGAGCAAGCTGTAGAATTTCTGGTTTCTGACATAAGAAAATCAGGAATAGTATAGATCTCTTTGGGGAGTATTTTCTTATTATATTTGTTAAATTGACAATATCATCTAAGATAAATCGTTTTTTATTTGATTTAAATCGTTTTCTTTATATATTTGCAAAATATAAAGTTAAATTTGAAGGTGTTTTTGCAAATAATCGTTTAAATTGTTGTTATAAAGTTAATAATAAAAGTTAGGATCTAAAGTGAGTTTAATTTCTAAAATATCGCAATTATTTGAAAATCATCCTAATATAATGTTGGTTTGGGATATTTTAGCTCAAAAGATTGTTTATCAAAATAGATTTCTTGAAATTGATTTAGGTTTTGATGATATTCAGGAGAATAGTCCTTTTACCCTGTTTTCGTTAGTTCAATTGGTTATTGATACGGATAAGAAAGAATTTGAAAATTTATTTTTTCAGAAAGAAGATGTTTCTAATTCTAAAAGTTATATTTCTTTTAAGAATGCACACGGGCATGAGGAATTGTTTCAAATTAGCGTCTATAATTTAGATGCTCAATTTAGGGTTGTCGAATTAAGCATGTTGTCACTTGTTTATTCTGGCATTCATCTTTCAAAAGGTTTAAGAGATGACGATTATCAAAGCCTAATGGAAGTTAAAACGGATGGAATTGCTGTTTTGGATGAATTTGAAAATGTAAAATATGCCAATAAAGTAGCTTCTATTTTGTTTGGTACTTATCCGAAAACTTTAACTGGACGAAATATTAGAGATTTTTTATCCGAA
>JAQUHH010000111.1 GCA_028683685.1 Bacteroidales bacterium | reverse complement strand
TTTTGTATCAAGACAAAAGTATCATAAAAAAATGTATTTTTACAATTCAAAACACTTAAACAATGCCTTTAAATCCTTGGAAAGATTTTGGAACTAAAAGCGATTTTTATCCGTTTGGAAGCCCGATGGATGAACGAACTTTTGGGAGTGAGAGGTATAGGTTTGGCTTTGGTGGGAAAGAGAACGACAATGAGATACAAGACAGTGGAAACAGCTACGATTTTGGTGCAAGGATATATGATTCGAGGTTGGGGAGATGGTTGGCTTGCGACCCTTTGATGGCTAAGTATCCAAGTTTGAGCCCGTATGCTTTCTGTGCTAATAATCCCATTTTGTTTGTGGATTATGATGGGAGAGATTATGGGATAAGAGTAGAAGAAAGTGATAAAGGAAATAAAATTACCATTGTGGCTAATGTATATACTGTTGCAAGAGATAAAAGCAGTTGGAAGAAAATTAAATATAAATGTCAGTGTGAAAATGCCTTCCCTACTAGTCACTAATTCTAAAGAATCTTCAGAAAATTATAAAAAGGAGCTCCGGAAACGGGGCTTTTTTTTGTTATGGTTTACAAAACATTTTTAAAGTGAGAAATGATGCCGATTAGGTAATGGAATTAAAAGCAGGAATAAACAAATATCATCCGTTGAAATAAAATCATTTTTAGTAATTTTGTGAAAAACTTAACCCAATATGGCAGAAACAAATTTATCCATAATACCAGATGAAGTTATAAGTAATAAAATCTATCTGATAAGAGAAAAGAAAGTGATGTTTGATAAAGATTTAGCGGAGCTTTATGGAGTGACAACAGGAAATTTAAATAAGGCAGTTAAAAGGAATATTAAGCGTTTTCCAGAAGATTTTATGTTTCAGTTGACAAAACAGGAATATGAGAACTTGCTCTTCCAATCTGGAATATCAAGTTGAGGCGGAACACGAAGTTTGCCGTATGTGTTTACAGAGCAAGGAGTAGCCATGTTATCAGGAGTTTTAAGCAGTGATAGGGCGATTCAAGTGAACATCCAAATAATGCGGATATTTACAAAAATAAGAGAAATGTTAGTTGAGAATTTAGGTTTACGGCTTGAAATAGAATCCATTAAGAAGAAACTTTCAAATCATGATAAAAGTATAGAGCTGGTTTTTAGTTATTTGGATGAATTAATAGAAAAGCAAGAAAATCCAGAGCCAAGAAAACAAATAGGGTTTAAAATCAAAGCAAAAAACAAAATTTGAATCCAGAATCAGCGATTATCATCGCGGAAACGATTAAGTATTTATAAATCAAATCGTAAAATCGAATTTAAAGAAACACTAAATCGGGATTAAACCCATCTAAATCAAGTAGTTCTATTTTTCAAATCTCCTATTGATTAAAATGGGTAGAACAGAGGGCAAAAGCATGAAAACCGATACCATTTTTCGTTAAAAAAACCGACCAAATATTTAAAAATAGATGAAACTTGTCCGACCTTTGGCGGAACCGAAATAAAAAGCCAAAACCGACCGAAAAAGCATTTATCCTCTTAAGTGATTTCCTTTGGTAATTAAAATTTGTAAGATAAAAAGTAAGCAAACTCGTTGAACTTTATATTGATTTTCATGTTTTGTAGTTTGAAAAGATTAAGAAAGAAAAGAAGTTTTAAGAGGAGGGTGATATGAGTGGATTGAAAAACAAAAGTTTGGTGCCAGAAGAGGTGATAATCAACAAAATTTACTTGATTAGAAATCAAAAAGTAATGATAGACAGAGATCTAGCAGAGCTTTATGGAGTAGAAACAAAAGTTTTAAAACAAGCTGTTAAACGTAATATTGATATATTCCCAGAACATTTTATGTTTGAATTAACTGAAGATGAGTTTCGGATCTTGAGGTCACAATTTGTGACCTCAAGTTGGGGAGGTCAACGATATTTGCCATATGTTTTTACAGAACATGGAATATTACAGCTTGCAAATATTTTAAGAAGTAAACGGGCTAGACAAATGAGTATCAGAATTATTGAAGTATTTGTAAAAATGCGAGAAATGTTAGTTGAGAATTTAAGTTTACGACTTGAAATAGAGTCCATTAAGAAGAAACTTTCCAATTATGATAAAAGCATAGAGCTTGTTTTCAGGTATTTGGATGAACTCTTAGAAAAACATGAAAATCCAGAACCACGAAAACAAATTGGGTTTAGGATAAATAAAGAATGACTTTGTTGACAAGTATTTGAATGGAATTTAGAAGAATAGAATTTATCAGATAAAATATGGAAGATTGAGAGTTAATTTGCTTATGGCTGTGGAATCTGCACTGACGATACTCGGAGTGTCAATACCATCATCCTCTCCTAAAATGAGAGGAAGCCTAAGTTTATGGGATGTCAAGCGGAGCAATGCAGTGAACAAAGCCAAACCTGTCGAGACGGTAGAGTTATATTTTAGAAGTTTTAAGAGGAGAGTGATCTGAGTGGATTGAAAAACAAAAGTTTGGTGCCAGAAGAGGTGATAATCAACAAAATTTACTTGATTAGAAATCAAAAAGTAATGATAGACAGACATCTAGCAGAGCTTTATGGAGTAGAAACAAAAGTTTTAAAACAAGCTGTTAAACGAAATCTTGAACGATTTCCAGAAGATTTTATGTTTGAAATGACCAAAGAAGAATTTGAAATTTGGAGGTCACAAATTGTGACCTCCAAATCCGACAAAATGGGATTACGTTATGCCCCTTTTTGTTTTACCGAGCAAGGCGTCACAATGTTGTCATGTATTTTAAACAGTAAAAGAGCCATTGAAGTAAACATCAGAGTTATTAGAGTATTTATAAAAATGCGAGAAATGTTAGTTGAAAATTTAAGTTTACGACTTGAAATAGAGTCCATTAAAAAGAAACTTTCCAATTATGATAAAAGCATAGAGCTGGTTTTTAGGTATTTGGATGAACTATTAGAAAAACATGAAAATCCAGAACCACGAAAACAAATTGGGTTTAGGATAAATAAAGAATGACTTTGTTGACAAGTATTTGAATGGAATATCGAAGAATAGAATTTATCAGTTAAAATTTAAAAGATTGAGTGTTTTTTGATGTTTTAGCGTTGAGAAAACTCTATATTTGATGATTCTACAAGCTCATCACGAGTATGAAAAACGTCAAATTTGAAGTGTTATATTGAGCGGTGCCAAATACTTTCGCAGCAACGAAGAAGTTGGCGTTTTATCTTCGCTGCGATGCACTAAGCTTGCCGAAGCGAGCTCGTAAACTCGGTTCATGCGAACACTACTTACATTCTACAGTTTTATCCAAAAATACACCTTCTACAAAAATAACCCAAAACTTGTTTTTCGCTGATTGGGTTTTGTACGCATTATTTTTCTATTTTTGCCATGTGTGTTGCGAGGTTATTGACCTCTAAAAACACTCTGTTTTTGTTCTTAAATTTCAATGAAAGTATATAAAAATGGATTCTTCTTTATCACTTTTTGCCATCTCTCCGATTGACGGAAGATATGCCAAACAAACAGAAAATTTAACGCAATATTTCTCAGAATTTGCTCTTATTAAAACCCGCGTATTTGTAGAAGTGGAATATTTTATTGCCCTTTGCCAGTTGCCATTACCTCCGCTTGAAAAAGTGGATACTGTTGTTTTTGAGAAACTTAGAAAAAGAGTTCAAAACTTTACTAAAGAAGATGCCATTGCTATAAAAAACATTGAAAAAACAACCAATCATGATGTAAAAGCAGTAGAATACTTTGTAAAAGAACTTTTTGACAATTTGGGTTTATCAGAACACAAAGAATTTATCCATTTCGGACTAACATCTCAAGACATCAACAATACCGCCACTCCTATTTTATTAAAAAGAGCTCATCAGGAAGTCATGGAACCTCTTTTGAAGCAAATTATAGAAGAGATTACACAAAAAGCACATGCCTTCAAAAATATTCCCATGTTGGCTCATACCCACGGACAGCCAGCATCCCCCACTTCTCTTGGAAAAGAGATGTATGTATTTGTCGAACGCCTAAAAAATCAAATCGCACTTCTAAATCAAGTTCCATTTATGGGCAAATTTGGCGGAGCCACTGGAAATTTTAACGCCCATTTTGTGGCTTATCCCAAAATTGACTGGGTTCGTTTTTCAAATAATTTTTTAGAAAAACATTTGGATTTAGTGCGCATGCAAACCACTACGCAAATTGAACATTACGACATGATGGCAGCGTATTTTGATGCTTTAAAAAGAATAAATACCATACTTCTGGATTTTGACAGAGATATGTGGACTTACATTTCAATGGAATATTTCAAACAACGCACCATTGCCGGAGAAGTAGGTTCATCAGCCATGCCACATAAAGTAAACCCCATTGATTTCGAAAATTCAGAAGGAAATTTAGGCATTGCCAATGCTCTATTGGAACATCTCTCTTCAAAATTGCCCATTTCACGCTTGCAAAGAGATTTAACCGATTCAACGGTCACCCGCAACATTGGTGTTCCCCTTGCTCATAGCCTTATTGCATGGAAATCATTACTCCGTGGTCTGGGTAAATTAGAATTAAACCAAGCTGCTTTGCACCGTGATTTAGAAAAAAACTGGGCCGTTGTTGCCGAAGCCATTCAAACCATTCTTCGTCGCGAAAACTATCCAAATCCATACGAAGCGCTGAAAGAGCTTACACGCGGCAAATCAGGCATCAACAAGGAGAGCTTGCATGCTTTTGTCGACGGTTTAAAAGTAAGTGATGCCGTTAAAACAGAATTAAAATCCATTGATCCACACAACTATACTGGATTAAATTTTATTGATTAAAATGAAGGGATTTAAACGCATATTGTATTGGCTCAAACCATACACAGGTCGACTTACATCCATTGTCGTTCTGAATGTTTTTTCCATTGGATTTTCGATATTTTCGCTGACTCTCTTGGCTCCTTTTTTAATGCTTCTTTTTGACAAAATGCCTTTGGTTCTCGAAAAACCAGATCTCATCTTGACAAGTGACGCCGTTATTCAAACATTTTATTATTACACCAGCTACATTATTACTCATTATGGAAAAGAACAAGCCTTGCTCTTTATTTCGGGATTGGTTTTTGTCGCTTTTATTCTAAAAAACGGCTTTAATTATTGGGCAAACTGGCTTTTGGTTCCAGCACGAAACGGCGTTGTTAAAGACATGCGAGACCAGCTATATCATAGCATTCTCATCCTTCCGGTCTCCTTTTTCTCTTCTCAAAAAAAAGGCGATATTATTTCGCGCTGCATGAGCGATGTTCAGGAAGTAGAAGTAATGATTTTACGATCATTGCAACAAATTTTCAGAGAACCACTCACCATTCTATTGTATCTGATTTGCCTCTTTTTCATCAGTGTTAAGTTAACATTTTTTGTATTGGTGCTACTTCCCGTAGGAGGTGCCATCATCGGATTAATTTCTCGTAAATTACGAAAGAGGTCGTTGGATGCCAAAAACCAAATGGGAGGTTTGCTTTCGATGATTGAGGAGAGTATTTCCGGACTTCGAGTAATCAAAGCTTTTAATGCAATTTGGTCGGCCGAAAAAGTATTTCGTAAAAGAAATAAAAAGTACACAAAATTGATGATTAAAATCTACCGAAAAGTTGACTTATCATCTCCCATGAGTGAATTTTTGGGAACTATTTTGGTGATGATTATTATGATCTATGGGGGCAGCATGGTTCTATCTGGCGAAAACAATCTTACTGCAGAACTTTTTATCACTTATATTGCCCTGTTTTCACAAATTATCAATCCTGCAAAAACCATTTCGGTAGCCTCATACAATTTCCGCAAAGGAATGTCGTCTCTCGACCGCATTGATTGGATTTTAAATGCAGATGAACGCATTACTGAAATTGAAAATCCTAAAAGAATGGAGCACTTCAAAACCGACATTGTTTTCGATCAAGTCAGTTTTGCCTACGATACCGAAAATGTTTTGAAAGACATTAATATCAAATTAGAAAAAGGAAAAACCTACGCTATCTGCGGACATTCTGGAGCTGGAAAAACCACCTTTACCGACCTCCTTCTCAGGTTTTACGAAGTTAGCAATGGTGAAATTAGAATTGACGGAACACCCATCAAGGAGTTGGCTATTTACGATCTTCGAAATCTCTTTGGAATTGTCACACAAGATACCGTTTTGTTTAACGATACGGTTTTCAACAATATTGCCTTTGGCAAACCTGAAACAGCTGAAAAAAAGGTAATAGAAGTGGCCGAAATCTCCAATTCGATGGAATTTATCAATGAAATGCCAGAAGGACTTTATACAAATATTGGCGATAGAGGCGTAAAGTTATCGGGTGGGCAACGCCAAAGGCTGAGCATTGCCAGAGCATTGCTCAAAAACCCACCTGTACTGATTTTAGACGAGGCAACCTCTGCTTTGGATACGGAATCAGAACAACTGGTTCAAGATGCCTTAAACCATGTTTTATCCGACCGAACCGCCATTATTATTGCACATCGCTTATCAACCATCAAAAAGGCAGATTTAATTTTGGTTTTTGATGGTGGCAGAATTGTGGAAACAGGAAACCATCAAGAATTGGTTGAAAAAGATGGAATTTATCGTAAAATGCTGGAAATGCAATCTGCTTTTGAAATCGATGCATAAAATTAATAGATTCATATCCAAAAGATTACGATTAAGAGAAAGAAATTGTCAATAAATAAAATCAAAAAAAACAGCAAACCATTATAATATTTTTATTTTTGCACAGCTAAAAAAATATAATTCTATGAAACTAAATGAAATTTTAACGATTGTTGGGAAGAGTGGCTTACACACATTGGTAAGTCGATCGAAAAGTGGAATCATTGTTCAATCGTTAACCGACAACAAACGTTTTCCTGTTTTTGGAAATGACCGAGTAAGTTCACTGGAAGAAATTACCATGTTTGGAAACACTGAAGACTTAACATTAAAAGCTATTTTTAAAAACATTTTCGAAGCAGAAAATGGTGGAAAAGCGATTGATTCTAAATCAAGTAACGAAGAGCTAAAATCGTACATGGAGAAAATTTTCCCAGATTACGATCAAGATAGAGTATACGTGTCCGACATGAAAAAACTTTTTATGTGGTACAATCAAATGCACGATAATAACTTACTGGTTTTTGATGAAAGCGAAGAAGATTCGGGTGAAGAGAAAACCGAAACTGGAGAAAAAGAATAAATAGAAAGTCCGTTCATTCGGACTTTTTTATTATCATTGCAAAACGTTCAAAAAGAGAAACCGATGCTAAAACGCACTTCTGATTTTAAAATAATTCGCACAAGGTTCCTAAACGAAGAAAACTTTGTGCTTGATTTGTTGTGTCCCGATGAAGAGTGTGACTTCAATCCTGGACAATTTGTAAATGTAAGTGTTGAACATTCAAAAACCACTTTCCTACGACGTCCTATCAGCGTTCACGATTTCCGCAAGTCGGAAAACATTTTAAGTCTATTTGTTCAAATTGTGGGCGATGGCACACGTCAGCTCTCTTTGC
>JAQUHH010000110.1 GCA_028683685.1 Bacteroidales bacterium | reverse complement strand
CCAAACGACATAACTTACAAACTGAAACAATATACAAATGAATTTAATAAAAAACATTTATAGATTTCTAAATCCAAAATTTCAAACTTTGTTTCTCGAATACAAAGTAAACTTTAAACCCAGATACGGACATGGGAATCCACCTCACAAGGAGTTATTTGAAATTATCAATTCAAATCGAAATAGCACAAATCTTTTCTCGAGAAAGCTCTCACTTACAAAGAATCCATTAGGTCAATTCAAGATTTCAAAACAGAAACAGACATTTCTAAACCAACGTGGAACAATGGTTTTTTGCCTGGATTAGACATTGTTGGGATTTACACAATGCTATCTGAATATAAGCCTAAAAAGTACATTGAAATAGGCTCAGGTAACTCAACAAAAGTTGCATTTAAGGCAAAAAACGATCAAGGACTAAAAACAGAGATTATCTCTATCGACCCAATGCCAAGAGCTGAAATTGACAATTTAGCAGACCAGGTTATCCGTGAACCATTTGAAAATATAAACTTGAATATCCTTGATGACTTGAATGAAAATGACATTCTATTTGTGGATAATTCACATCGGATTTTGCCCAATTCAGACTCAATGGTTTTTTATCTTGAAATATTGCCAAAATTAAAAAAAGGAGTAATTGTTCATATCCACGACATTTATTTGCCTTATGACTATCCGCAATTTATGTGCGACCGATTTTATACTGAACAATATGGTTTAGCGATGTTTTTACTAGCCAATCCAGCTAAGTTTGAAACATTATTACCAAATTATTTTATTTCGGAAGATGCCGAATTAGCAAAACATATTTCGCCAATGTGGAATCATAAAAACTTAGAAAAAGTTGAAAAACATGGTGGATCTTTTTGGTTCAAAATCAATTAAATCCAGAATTACACCTTACATTCATTTGGGGAAACTACTTTTTAGAAATTGCTTCATAAATCAAGCTTTGAATTTCTGTTCTCACATTTCGTTGACTAATGCCTTTGTTTTCGGCATCGGGATGAACTCGATTTGAGAGAAAAACAAAAACAAGATTATTTTCTGGGTCAGCCCACGCACAAGTACCCGTAAAACCCGTATGTCCGAAAGTTTTAGATGATGCTAAATGAGAAGTGGGTCCTTTTCCATTCTTATCCCCCACAGGTTTATCAAATCCCAAACCACGGCGATGATTCGATGCATTGATAGGCGTTCGCACGGTGAATTGCTTAATGGTTGATTCTTTGAGGTAGCGTCTACCATTGTATGTTCCGCCATTAAGAAGCATTTGCATAATAACAGCCACATCGTGAGCGTTGGAAAACAATCCGGCATGACCGCTAATGCCGCCCATCAAGGCTGCAGCTTGGTCGTGAACTGTGCCACGAATAAGCGAAAAGCGAAAATCTTTGTCCAATTCGGTTGGAGCAATTTGAGCATCACTGAATTTATTTAAAGGATTAAATCCCAAAGCATTAAGCCCTAAAGGACGATAAAAAAACGTTTCCAAATAATCTTCAAAAGGCATTTGGCTGAGTTTTTCAACCAATAATGGCATCATGATAAAACCAAAATCACTGTATAGATATTTATTGCTCTTATTCAGAAGAGCATTGGCAATAGCGCTATAAATAGAATCTTTGGTAGCAGGTTTGGTAAATAAATTATCTGTGATTTTGACACTATAAATAGAATCTTGAGTTTTAGAAAAAAAGAATGTGGCAAATTCAGGCTTTATGTAATCTCGGTAAAATGGAATCCATGCTTTAAAACCAGCCGTGTGTGTCATAATTTGCGTTATCGTCACGTTTTCGATAGCGGTATTTTTAAACTGAGGTAAATAGTCAGAAATGGGTTTGTTCAAATCTACTTGATTGTTTTCATATAATTTCATAACCGCCAAAGTAGATGCCAAAACTTTTGTCAAGGATGCCAAGTCGTACAAATGAGTGGATTCGGTGGAAATTTCTTGCTCATAATCCAAGTTTCCATACGCTTTATGATAAATCAAATCGCCCTTATAAACCACTGCAATTTGGCAACCTGGAAAAATCTTATCCTGAATGCAAACATTTACAAAAGAGTCCATTTTTTCAAAATTCTTTTCATCGATTTTATGTTCCAAAAGAGAGACTTCAGTAATGGGATGAGTTTTTCGTTTCTTGGTTTCTAAACCTGTTCCTGAGGGGAATTTCTCATTAATGCTAACAGGCAATTGACCATTTATTTTATTTATTCCAACAATGCCGCGAGCAACAGATTTCTGAGTATTATCCAGAGAATTATAAGCAATCAAAACCGAGTTAAAGTCTTCAATATTTTTAATGTAATCAACGGCATACGGATTTCCAAAAACAGCCAAAACAGTATTGTCCAGCTTACCCAGAGAATCGAGCAATTGCAGTACTTGCTTTTGAAGACCATATTGCTGATTGGGACGTTCGTTCATTCCGAAAAGTGCGACAATAACCAAATCATGTTGCCGCAAAGCCTGATTCATAATGGTAATTTCAGAACTTTTAGGAGAATTACTAATTTCATAACTCGAAATTCGGGAAGCGTAGGATAATTGTTGATGAAATTCGGCAGTACGATTTTGTCCAATGCTTAGCACACCAATAGACTTATATTTAGACACATCCAAAGGAATAACTTGTTCTTTGTTTGCAATTAAGGAGATGCTTGCATCGGTAATTTCTTGCAATAAATTTCGAGCATATTCACTGTTTAATTCTGAAATTAAATTTTCAACAGGCATTATTTTTTGTTCATGGATTCGCCATTTTTCTTTGGCTTTTAGGATTTTCAAACATTTTTGGTCGATTAATTCTACAGGTACAGAGCCATTTTCGACAGCTTCTTTGATTTTATTTAAAGCCACCAAAGGATTGGGGGGCAAAAGCAACAAATCATTGTCAGCCAAAAGGGCTCTAAGCTCCAAATCGCCAGGTTTGTGAAAAGCCGTCACCCCTTTCATTTCGAGTCCGTCAGTAAAAACCAAACCATCGTATTTTAATTCATTTCGCAGTAAATCTCTCACAATTTTAGGAGATAAACTGGAGGCTAAATTTGCCGTAGAATCTAAGGCAGGAACAAAAAGATGTCCAATCATAGCCGAAGAAACGCCTTCTTTAAAAAGATATTTAAATGGGAAAAGTTCTATTTGATCCAAACGTTTTCTGGAATGTTTGATCACAGGAAGGGAATAATGCGAATCCGAATCGGTATCACCATGACCGGGAAAATGTTTTACGCATGCCATCAGTCCGTTGTCCTCCATGCCTTTTGAATAAGCCAATCCTTTTTGGGCAACCCAAATTGGATTTTCGCCAAAAGAACGGCTGTTAATAACTGGATTTTTAGAATTGTTGTTAACATCAATCACTGGAGCAAAATTCACATGAATTCCCATTCTGCGGAACTGCCGAGCAAATTCTTTTCCCATCCGATAAATCAAATCATTATTCTGAATGGCACCCAAAACGATTTGTCTTGGAAATTGCAATGTACTGTCCAATCGCATCGACAAGCCCCATTCGCCATCAATGGTAACCATCAATGGTATTTTAGAAACCAACTGAATGGCATTGGTCAACAAAAGCTGGCGAGTGGGAGTTCCTTTGAAAAAACAGACCCCACCAAATTGATTTTGTTGAATAAAGTCTACGTATGTCTGATCATTTCCTTTTTCATTGTAGTTTACCCTGACAATCATCAATTGTGCAATTTTTTCATCCAATGTCATTTGGTTAAAAACCGAATCTGCCCATGTTATTTCAGGTTTTTTTAGCAAAAAATCATCGGGAGTATTTTGTGCACTTTGACAGGAAACATGTATAAAAGGGATTACAAATAACAGTATTAAAAATAGAATGTGCTTTATATATAATGGTCGCATAATGGCTCCTTTTTGCTTATTGTGAATAGTTTTTTCAAAAGTAGCCATTTTTTAGCGGAAGTAATTGTAATTTTGAATTCAAAATACAAACAAACTGAGGTTAAAAACTTTAATTTAAACATGAAAATCTACCTTGCACTTCCGGCATTAAATGAAGCTGATTTTATTTCAACAACACTGGATTGCATTGTAAATCAGCAATCTACTATTGACGTTGAAACTGTAATTTGTGTCAATCAACCGGATGAATGGTGGGAAAATCCTGAAAAAATATCAATTTGTGAAAATAATATAAAAACACTAAAGCTACTTCAATCCTACCAAAAACAGATGTCTATTTCAATAATCGACCGTTGCACGAAAGGCAAAGGATGGAAAGGCAAAGAAATTGGCGTGGGATATGCCCGCAAAACCATTATGGATTTTATTGGCGAAAAAGCAGCCGATGAAGATATTATTATTAGCATGGATGCCGACACTTTGATTGATCCTGATTATGTAGAATCCATTGCTCAAAATTTCTTAAGAAACCCGGATGCTATGGCAATTTTGGCACCTTATTATCATCCTTTATCCGGAAATAAAGATGCGGATAAATCGATGTTGAGATATGAAATTTACATGCGAAATTATGCCATAAATATGCTGCGCATTGATTCTCCTTTTGCCTATACGGCTTTGGGTTCTGCCATTGCATACAAACAATGGGCATATCGAAAAATTGGCGGAATGAGTCCCGTTAAGAGTGGCGAAGATTTTTATTTTTTGCAACAAATACGAAAAGTGGGCAAATTAATCATCTGGAATGATTCGATTGTAAAACCGGCTGCACGTTTTTCCGATCGTGTTTTTTTTGGCACAGGACCCGCCATGATTAAAGGCAATGAAGGGAATTGGGAAAGTTATCCTATTTATCACACCTCTCTTTTTGACCACGTTCTGGTTTTTTATAAAAACATTGAAACACTTTATCAAAAAGATGAGTCTTTGGTCTTTTTAGATTATTTGAAGGAGCAATTTAAAAATCAAAACTTTTTGGAACCCCTTCGGAAAAACTTCAAAAACTTAGAACAATTCAAAAAAGCGGTACATACCAAAGTGGATGGGTTGAGAATTTTGCAATTTATGAAAGCCCAACAAAAAGAATTGAATTATGATGATTTAAGCTCTTTGAAAGAGAATATTGTTTTTCATTTTGCGGATGATGAAATAAATTTAAGCAACTGCCTCAACAGAAATTTAGAAAAAATGGAAGATTTAATTTATTTCAGAGATCTACTGTTTGAAAAAGAGTTGAAAATGCTTAAATTGAAAAATGATAAAAATCAATAAACAGGACTTCTAAAAATATAAGGAAGCATATATGATTGTAATTTTAGGACCGACTGCATGCGGAAAAACCAAATTGGCAACCACTTTAGCTCATATTATGGATGGCGAAATAATAAGTGCCGATTCCCGTCAAGTTTATCGAGGAATGGACATTGGAACCGGAAAAGATTTGGGTGATTACCAAATAGACGGAAAAAAAATCCCATATCACTTAATAGATATTGTAGACCCCGGATATGAATTTAGCCTTTTCGACTTTCAAGAGCATTTTTATCGATCCTATAAAGATGTTATTCAGCGAGAGAAAATGCCAATTTTATGCGGAGGAACAGGCTTGTACCTAGAATCTATTTTGAAATCATACTCTTTGTTGAAAGTTCCCGAAAATAAAATTTTACGTTCGGAACTCGAATCAAAAGAGATGTCGGATTTGGTTGAACTTTTGAAAACGTACAGATTTGTTCACAATACCACCGATATTGTTGATAAACGAAGGCTGATTAGAGCCATCGAAATTGAAAAATACTCACTGGAACATCCAAAAGCAAAGCAAGAACTTCCAAAAATAAAATCCATCGTTTTTGGAATAAATCCGGGCAGAGAAGTTGTGCGAAAACGCATTACAAATCGATTACATCAGCGCCTTCAAGAAGGGATGATAGAAGAAGTACAGCAATTAATAAAGAATGGTGTTTCTCATGATACTTTGGAGTTTTACGGATTGGAATACAAGTTTATCAGTCAATTCTTACAAGAAAAAATCAGTTTCGAGGAAATGAAACTACGTTTAAACATTGCCATTCATCAATTTGCCAAACGCCAAATGACTTTTTTTAGAAGAATGGAAAAAAATGAAATTAAAATTCATTGGATAGATTCACAGATATCGTTTGAAGAACAGATACAATTCATTCTTTCGTTTGCCAAAAACGAATTTTAATTATAGGGATCTTTGCGGAAAACTGACAAAATGTCGGGAAAACCACCTCTTGTTTTTCTTAAAAAAGGCAACTTCTGTCATAAATGGCAAAATATGTCATTGGCATAATGATTGAACATAGGTGATTTAACAAAAACAAAGTATAACATATTTATAAGAAAAAAAATTATGGGAAAAATAATTGGAATAGATTTAGGAACTACAAACTCATGTGTATCGGTTATGGAAGGAAACGAGCCTGTTGTTATTACAAATAACGAAGGACGTCGTACAACACCTTCTATTGTTGCTTTTACAGATGATGGAGAACGGAAAGTTGGAGATGCTGCAAAACGTCAGGCGATAACAAATCCACACAACACTATTTTTTCAATAAAAAGAATTATGGGTGAACCCTTCGACAGAATTGCAACAGAAGTAGGAAGAGTGCCATACAATATTATCAAAGGTGACAATAATACATCGCGAGTAAAAATTAAAGATCGTATTTATACGCCACAAGAAATTTCGGCTATGATTTTGCAAAAAATGAAAAAAACAGCTGAAGATTATTTAGGAACAGAAGTTACGGAAGCGGTTATTACCGTTCCTGCTTATTTTAGTGATTCACAACGTCAAGCAACCAAAGAAGCGGGTGAAATTGCCGGTTTAACTGTAAAACGCATTATTAATGAGCCTACTGCAGCAGCCTTGGCATACGGTTTGGACAAGAAATTATCCGATGTAAAAGTAGCCGTTTATGACCTTGGTGGCGGAACTTTTGACATTTCTGTTTTGGAACTAGGAGATGGTGTTTTTGAAGTTAAATCGACCAATGGTGATACACATCTTGGCGGTGACGACTTCGACCAAAAAATTATCGATTGGCTTGCTGACGAATTTAAAACCGAACATAATATTGACTTACGTCGCGACCCAATGGCGTTGCAACGTTTAAAAGAAGCTGCTGAAAAAGCAAAAATTGAATTGTCAAACTCAACCAATACTGAAATCAACTTGCCTTACATTATGCCCGTGGATGGAATTCCAAAGCATTTGGTTCGTTCTTTATCCAGAGCAAAGTTTGAACAACTGATTGACGATTTAGTAAAACGTTCTATTGAGCCCTGTAAAAAAGCTTTAGCGGATGCCGGATTAAAACCATCTGACATTCAAGAAGTAATTTTGGTTGGAGGTTCAACCCGTGTGCCTATTATTCAAAAAGTAGTGGAAGATTTCTTTGGACGCACTCCTTCAAAAGGAGTCAATCCTGACGAAGTTGTTGCCATTGGAGCTGCCATTCAAGGCGGTGTTTTAACGGGTGAAGTAAAAGACGTACTTCTTTTGGACGTTACCCCTCTTTCATTGGGAATTGAAACATTGGGCGGTGTAATGACCAAGCTTATTGA
>JAQUHH010000109.1 GCA_028683685.1 Bacteroidales bacterium | reverse complement strand
TAAATGAGTATATAGACACCGGACAATCAATTAATGCTGAAATAAGCAGCGAGCTTTTAGAAAATATCTTTTTCAAAAACAGTCCATTGCATGATGGTGCCGTTATTATTAGCAATAATAGAATTCAAGCAGCACGCTGTATTTTGCCCGTTTCTGCCAACCAAAGCTTACCTCCTGACTTGGGACTTCGCCACCGTGCAGCGCTTGGAATTACCGAAAGCACAGATGCCATTGCCATTATTGTTAGCGAGCAAACGGGTTATGTGTCCGTTTGCAGCGAAGGACAATTGAATAGAAATATTAAACCATCGCAATTAAAATCAATGTTGCTGCAAGAATTCCATCAAAATTAAGACATTTTTCTCCCCTTTTTAGTGTTTTTTTTCTTTTTTTGAATTACTTTTACATCAAAAGTAGCAACGAATGTATTGATGATTTTATTTTAGCTTAGAAAAAGCAACTTGAAACCAGTTTTTGTGTCTTTATAACTACGCATCAAATATACTAAAATGGATTTAAAAAAACTATTTTCTCTAAATGTCATTATTTTCCTTTTTTTGTTTTTGACAAACTCTGTTGATGCTCAGAATGACAAAAAAAACAATGCTCAAGATGCTTCCAGATTCTATATTGAAAACGCCTCTATCTTTTCAAAGCAAGATTCTATCCGACATTTTGCAATTCAGAAATTATCATTGCCCGAATCTTATAAAAATGGACATAGATATATGCCTTCGGTGGTGGATCATTCAACTTCCCCTTTTTTGCAATGGATTTATTATCAGTCCGCATTGGAGTGCGGGCAATCTGCTGGCATAGCATATACTTTTGCTTTTGAAATCAATCGTTTGAGAAATATTCCATCCGATCATCATTCGCGTCGGTATCCAACTCATTTTGCCTGGAATTTTAAAAATGGGGGTGTTAATAAAGGAATAAGTGCCATGGAGACTTGGGATGTCATTCGTACCGCTGGAACTCCCAATGTTGAAGATTGGGGCGGAACACACAGTTATGGCGGCGAGAAAAGATGGGCCTCGGGCTATGATTTGTATTACAATGCAATGAAAAACAGAGTGTATGAGGTTTTTTCTATTCCTGTTGGAAATCCCGAAGGTTTGCAAATTTTAAAACATTGGCTACACGATCATCTGGATGGCTCTCCAACTGGTGGTTTAGCCGTTTTTTATTCGAGTTATATCTCAAATTCGTATGCTTTTCCAGTTTTGCCCCAAGGAACTCCCGAAGCTGGAAAAAAAGTCATTACCGCATACAGTTCGTATGTTAATCATGCCCAAACAATTGTTGGCTTTAATGATTCAATCCGCTATGATTATAACGGAGATGGAGCCTACACCAATAATATTGATATTAATGGTGATGGAATTGTGAATATGCGCGATTGGGAAATTGGAGGACTGAAATTTACGAATTCTTTCGGAACGAACTTTGCCGATAATGGATTTTGTTATATGACCTATAAAACTCTTGCCGAACCCCTTTCTAATGGTGGAATTTGGAATAATACGGTCTATGTTATTAAAGTTAGAGAAGAAGTGAATCCAAAAGCAACATTCAAAGTCACTCTGAAACATCCTGCCCGAGGACGAATTAAAGTGAGTGCTGGCGTCTCTACAAATTTGGCGGATGCCACACCCCAATTTGTTCAAGAGTTTTCGGTTTTTAATTATCAAGGAGGTGATTTTTACATGAATGGTAGTTTGGATGAAGCTGGAAAAACTTTAGAATTTGGACTCGATGTTTCGCCGCTTTTAAATCATGTAGAACCCAATACTCCTGTAAAGTTCTTCCTGAAAGTCGAAGAAAATGCACCGGATAATGTTTTTAATGGAGAAATTGTGAATTTTTCTGTTTTAAATTATTCCGGCGGTGCCAATCCCGTTGAAACCATACATCCTCAAACCAATGTCCTCATTAATGCCAACGGCGTCACATACTTGAGTTTAAACAGTACAATGGATTTCTCAAAACCTGAAATCACAGACGATGTTTTACCTTCCGCACAGGCATTTGAAAACTTCAGCCATCCGTTAACTGCCATAAATGGATCCTCTCCCTATCTTTGGGAAGTGGATTATAATTATCAATATTCAATTGAAAATCAGGCATTTCCAGCAATTTCACATCAACAACTAACGCCTTCTCATAATGATAATGGCTATGTAGTGAAAAACTTGCCCTTTGCATTTTCTTTTTATGGAAAAAAATACAATCAAATTGTAATTTATGTTGATGGATATATTGGGTTCAACTACTCTCTTATTTCTTGGCCTTTTCCAGTAGACAATGATTTGATGTTCAAAAGTCAGATTTTGATAGCTCCTTTTTACTCTGATTTGATTCTTAATTCGGGACATGGAATCTGGTTTGAATCTTCTTCAAGTCATGTGGGCATCCGTTGGAAGGCAGCGGTTAAGGCTCAAAGTTCTACAGAGGTGAATTTCGCTTTAAAAATCTATGATAATGGTGAAATTGAATTTTTCTATGGAAATATTCAAATGAATGCCAATACTCAGTGGAAAGCTGCCCTATCACGCGGCGATGCCAAAGAAATTATTTTCCCGTCTATTTCTAATTCTTTTACAAGCAATACAACGGAACAAAAACTTAAGTTCACTACCCATATTTTCCCGGAAGATATACATTTGTCTACGAATGGTGTTTTAAGTGGAAATATAACTCAGCCTTACGACAATAGGCTTTTACATGTAAAAGTAATAGATAATAATGATATTGTTTCTAGAAAGACACTTTCTATTTCAACTTTGTTTGACAATAGAATTGTCGTGTCGAACTATAGTGTTTTGGCTGGAGACGATACTAAAATAGATGCTGGCGAAGAGGTTAAATTAACGGTGAGTGTTACCAATATCGATTCCGCAGCGGTTACCAATGCCCGAATTATTGCTTCAAGTGCCGATCCTTTTGTTAGTTTTACAGACAATGAAGAATATTTTGGTTATATCGGTCCTGGAAATACATATACTCTGAACAATGCTTTCCGCTTTAATGTGAATGAAAATGTGCCAAATGAACATCCTATTCACATCGATTTGGACATTGAATGCGATGGTTTCCCATCTCATACACAAATTATTCTGGTAGCTTATTCTGTTGACATTTCTATTGAAAATGTTCTTGTTTTAGATGGGAATAATAATACATTAAATGCTTCCGAAACAGATACCATTAGAGTCATTATAAAAAGTACTGGAGGTTCTGTTCTTCAAAATGTTAACGCCAGTATATCGACCTCTGAATTGGGAATTGAAATGATTAAATCCAACGACTCTATTGCGTCTCTTTCCCCAGGTCAGTCTGCTTCTTTCGATTTTATTATTCAAACGCAGTCTTCGTTTAGTGAAAATAGAATGTATGATTTTGTTTTCAGAATGAATGCACCCAACGATTTTGAGTTTACAAAAGTTATTTCATTGTATTCTGGAAATGTGATGGAGGATTTTGAAACTGCCAATTTTTTGAAATTCCCATGGACTTTTAATGAGCACCCTTGGATGGTAAATTCTGACTCTCCATATCAAGGCGTTTTTTCGAGTCGTTCGGGTTTAATTACACACAATGAAAATTCAGACATGTCGCTTACAATCAACACTTTGGTTCCTGGCTTTGTTCGGTTTTATAAAAGAACATCGTGCGAATATCATGCATCTGGAACCAATTGGGATTATCTTGCGTTTTATTTGAACGGTGTTGAAAAAGGGCGTTGGGACGGACAGTTTGATTGGTCAGAATCTTTTTACCCCATCGCTGCCGGTGAAAACACCTTGAAGTTTTCCTATAAAAAGGATTATTCGGTAAGTGCTGGTTCCGACGCAGTTTGGGTAGATAATATCTCATTTCCGGTCATTGGTTCTGCCAATATCTTTTATGATATTGCCCCTGATTCCATTGTGCTGACAATGCTAAGAAATCAAATTCAAGAAGTGCCTTTATATATTTACAATACAGCTCAGAGCTTGCTGATGTACCAAATGGAATTGAAAGATCCAAACACGTATAATTTATATTGGTTAAGTGCCCATTATGCTCAGGGTTCTTTAAATGGGTTTGAGATGGATACCGTTTCCCTGGCTTTTGATTCCCATTTTTTACCGCCCGGTATTTATCATGGCAATATTATTCTCACCTTCAACAATGCTAATGTAGAGTATATTCCGATTTGTTTAACCGTCGTTTCTGGACAGAATATTGCTGAAAATAAAAATAATATAAATTTCAAAATATTTCCAAATCCAGCAACGGCCATGGTTAATATCAGTTCCGAAAGTGTAAATAAAATTCAAAAAGTGGAGGTTTATTCGATTCAAGGGAAATTAATTAAATTCATCGAAAATACTAATTCAAATCTGATTCAAATGGATTTTAGTGAGGTGAATTCTGGAATATATTTGGTTAAAATTGAATCAAATACCCAGTTCGCTATTCAACGATTGATTATCACGCATTAATTTTTGGATTATAAATCTATTTCCAATGCTCCATCTTGCGTGAGGACATGAAAATTTAGTCCTAATTTTTCTGCTTCTTCTGTGAGTCTTTCAATGTTTCGTGGCGAATTTGTTCCGTCCATCAGCCAAATCTTAGCCTTTACTTTTTGATGAAGTTTTTCTAATTCAATCCACGGATTTTCATGTATATATGCCACATCTACTTCGACTTGTGGAAATTCATTTCTCGTTTTGTACGTATTACGATTGATAAAAAGTATCTTTTTATTGCCGGTTACTAGATAGTTTTTATGCAGTGAAAAATCTTTATTATGTGTTGGCAATGAGTCGTTTAACAGGAAAACTTCCGTTTGATTAACTCCATCCCGAATGTGTGCAGCTTGTGTTTGAAAATCAACGGTTTTTAAATCAGCAGCAGTTTTTTCTTCGCAGAAAAGAAAACAATGTCCTCCTAAATTAAGTTCTATCAAACTTTGGTTTCGAATGGCATAAAAAGTCAATTTTTGATTGCTTTTGTCCGACCATCGGTCTGCGAAATTATATCCCAAAAATAGAATCCAAAAAGTGAGCGTTACAAAAAGTAGTTTTTTCTCTTTCAAAAGGAGTAAAATAAGCAAACTAATCATAGCAGCATAAAGAAGTATCATCGAAACGGTATCCACATCAATATTGTATGTTACCGAACCGGGTAGTTCGTGAATGGAGACCACCAAAAAGTTCATTAATTTTATGGACCAAACCAACAAATTAGTGATTAAATCGCCCAAAAATGGAATAAATGAAAAGCTGATTAAAGCAATTCCCAAATACATCACCACGCTTGATAGCAGTGGCATCACCATATTTGAAAGGATAAAATAATTAGGGAATTGGTGGAAGTAATAGAGCGTAATAGGAGTTGTAAGTGCTTGTGCAGCAATAGAAACAGTGATTAATTGCCACATATAATCCAATCCTTTGTTTTTGGGACGCCAAATACTATAAAGCGGTTTTTGCAGCCAAACAATGCTAAAAACGGCCAAATAGGAGAGCTGAAACCCAACTTCAAAAATAATATTTGGATTTAATAAAAGAAGAAACATCATGGATCCAAATAAGCTGTTGTAAACGTCTACATGCCGTTTGAAACCATTGCCGACAATGACAAAGCTAAACATGGTAGCAGCTCGCATTACCGATGGCGACATGCCCGTTATCAGGGCATAAAACCAGACAAAAAGCAACAGAATAACAGATTTTATAACTTTTCCATGCTTTCGCTTATCAAGGAAACCCAAAATTACGTTGAGTAATATAAATAGAATCCCAACATGCATTCCCGAAACACATAAAATATGCGATACGCCCGCTCCGGTGTAGTGCTTGGACAATTCGGGATCCAAAACTTCGTCGTAACCCAATAGAATGGCGGTAACAACGCCCATTTCATGGACATCCATCTCCTTCGATTTGAAAATATCTAAAAAATATTGCCGAATCGAAAAAGCATAATATTTAAAAAGATTTCCTTTTGTTTGACTGCTTTTGTTCCAAAAATCGGCAGGAATATAGCTCTGGTAGCGAATTCCTTTATTGTTGAGGAAAGATTTGTAATTAAACTCATGGGGATTGAGAGGCGGGGCTACTTTTGTAAGTTTTGCTCCAGCATAAAAACGATGTCCGTATTTCAATGTTTCCGAGAGAGAATCTCGCTTTAAATAAAGCATTACTTTTTCATTGTAATGTGCCGAAATAGTGTCGTTTATTTTAAGAATTCGAGCGGTAAGTTTAATACTTTTGTTTTTTTGAACCGGAGCATCAATGATTTCAAATTCATAGGTGATTAATTGATTTTCAATATTTTCGGGCAAATCAAAAAGATTTTTTTTATTGAGTTCGGCATAAATAATACCCGCTAACAAAAAAGAGGACATGATGAAAATTCCTGAAATCCAGCGTAATGAGTAGTTTTTTGAAATTTTGGGAATAAGAAACAGAGTGCTTAAAAATAGGATGGAAAATAAAATACCCAAAGGCAAAAGTGCCTTTTCAAAATTGAAAAAGGAAACACAAATAAGACCCGCTATAAAAGGAAACAAAAGTCTCGCTAAAGGGTATTGACGCATGTTTTGCGTATTTGGTTAATACTTTATAATGTCGGTATATTTAACAATTTTCACATCCGTGTAGTAAAACTTAATAACGTCTTCAAAATTATAACCCAATCGTATCATTTTTATGGCTCCTTCTTGACTTAAACCAACCCCATGACCATAGCCTTTCCCTTTTAAAACAACGTATTCACCCTCTTGAAAAACAGAGAAAAAAGTAGATTTTAAATTAAAATCTCGCCTGATATGCGTAATTCGGATGCTGTCTATAATCATGCGTTTTCGGGTAGCTTGCTCAAAAGTAATCAATTTTTTTTCAAAATCAGGAACTTCTTTTACCCAAGGATAATTCTTTGTAAAATATCCAATCCACTCGTTTTTCAATATTTTTTTCTCCCAAACAGAGTTTCTCATATCTAAGCTAAAAGTATCCACTTTTGATTTCAAATACGAGGTAGGAATGACCCAAACATCTTCCGAATTTTCGGTTTGTCCTCCCGAATTGCTGAAAAAGGCAGCAGAAATAAGTTTGTCTTCTTTGTCAACAACCACATCGCAAAATGTATGGGAAACTGCCATCATGATATTGGAATGGTTGCATCTTCTTTTATATGCCTGACAATGAACACCATCGCATAAGTTGTAGCCTTCTGACATATGTTTCATTAAATTGGTTATGGCGTATGTTCGAGCAATAATGGCTTGAATTTTAAAAAAGTCAATATCTTCCGAGCTGCCAAAAATTTCTGATTGAACAACCCCTGCAATGTATCTTTCCAGTTCCACCCGATTGATTAAATAGAGTTCATCGTTTTGAACCTGAACATGTAGTTCGTCATCATAAATACGTTCTGGGGCTCCTTTAAGGTTGGTATTTACTTTGAAAGCATTGACCAAACCCGCTTTTTGAATAAAAATTTCAGAAAATTCTCCAATCAGCTGGTTGTTGCGACTAATTGTAATTTTTTCCCCTTTTTGAGCAATTACAAGCGGATTGTTTTT
>JAQUHH010000108.1 GCA_028683685.1 Bacteroidales bacterium | reverse complement strand
GTGAATTCTTGTAAATCAACATCTTCCTCGTCAATTTCTGAATCTCTGTATACTTCAATCTCAAAGCCTGTTAGTTTTCCTGCTAATTTAATATTGTAACCGCCTTTTCCAATGGCCAAAGACACTTGGTCGGGTTTCATGGTTACTTCTGCGCGAGCGTTGTCTTCATCAATGGTAATATTGCTGATTTTAGCGGGATTTAAAGCACGTGAAATGTATAATTTCAAATTGCTGGTGTAGTTTACAACATCGATGTTTTCGTTGCGCAATTCGCGTACTATGCCGTGAATACGACTTCCTTTCATGCCCACACAAGCTCCCACTGGATCAATTCTGTCATCGTACGATTCTACCGCAACTTTGGCTCTCTCGCCAGGAATTCGAACAATGTTTTTAATGGTAATTAATCCATCGTATACTTCAGGAATTTCTTGTTCAAAAAGTCTTTCTATAAATATGGGTGATGTTCTGGATAAAATTATCGAAGGAAGACCATTTTTCATTTCCACTCTGGCTACAATAGCCCTAATGGTATCTCCTTTTTTATAAAAGTCGGCTGGTATTTGTTCGCTTTTAGGCAGAATTAATTCAATGTCTTCTTCGTCGTGAACTAAAATTTCTCTTTTCCAGGATTGATAAACTTCTCCCGTAATTAATTCGCCAATACGGTCGTGGTATTTTTCATAGACTTGAAGTTTTTCAAATTCCATTACTTTGGTAATCAAATTTTGACGTAAGGATAAAATTTCTCTGCGTCCAAAATCTTTAAGTCCAATTTTTTCTGTAAATTCTTCTCCTACTTCAAAGTCAGGTTCGACTTTAATCGCTTTTGATAAAGGGATTTGCGTATTTTCATCTTCAAAATTTTCGTCTTCTACAATTTCTAAATATTTATAAACTTCTAAGTCGCCTTTGTCAATGTTTACGATGACTTCAAAATTGGCATCTGGTCCGAATTTTTTTGATAACATATGCTTGAAAGTTTCGTACAATATATTCATCAATGAGTCGCGATCGACATTTTTGAATTCTTTAAATTCCGCAAAGGAATCAATCAAGTTAATATTTTCTTCCATTTTATTGTTTTTGAATTGATGCTTCTGATATTTATTTAAAGGTAATAATTAATTTTGCTTTTTGGATGTCGGATATTAGAAATGTTTTTTCTACTCCTTCTTCTTTCTTTTTCTTGGGTATGGTTTTTACAATTAGTGTTTCGCCTTCAGCAGAAATTATTTCTGCCTTGAAATCTTCCTTATTTAAAAGTACAAAGTGAACACTTTTACCAATGTGCTTTTTAAACTGACGCATCATAATAATCGATTGATCCAGTCCGTATGATGAAACATTTAATTCGTAATCTTCTATTTCCCGGTCTAAATTAGATTCAATATGGCGACTGATTTTTATGCAATCGGATATGTCAATCGATGAATCACTGTCTACGAAAACCCGAATGGTATTACTTGCATTGACCGTTATTTCTACAATGAAAAGTTCGGCTTTGTGCTCAAAGGTTTCAATGCATTCTAGAGTCAGTTTTTCTATTTGTTCTTTATGTATCATATTAAATAAATAAAGGGCTTAATGCCCTTTGAAATTAGTTAGAAAAAAGGCAATCTATAACAAAAAACTCCCATTTTAATGAGAGTTTTCTGTTGACCAACTAGGATTCGAACCTAGACTAACAGAACCAAAATCTGTAGTGCTGCCATTACACCATTGGTCAATTGAGAGTGCAAAGATAATTTCTTTTTTAAATCATGCAAAGCTTTTGTTCACTTTTTTTGACCATTTTGGGTCATTAAAATGTATTTTGCACATTGTCAAAGGATTATATTGTTTTATAATTTGTAAAAATGTGTTCTAACTGAAATCTGAAGAGCTTATATCAGAGAATTTTCTAATATTTTTCAAATAATGATTGATGACAATGCTTTTTTGATACATCTTCGAAACTTTTTTGTGATTTATTTTATGACGTTTCGAAAGGTTTTTTTGCAAGGATTTATAAAAATGAATGTGAGCTTTAAAAACAGCCCAGAAATCTGCAAAACCACTGTCGAATAAAAACCGGAAAGCGGCTACGATGTCGAAAAAGAATCGCAATACAAATACATGAAACAATCTATGAGAGGGCAGGTTTTTATATAGTAAAATGATATTGTTTCTGAAATTAAGATAGGTTTTTTGTGATGATTTTTTTGGCAATGTACCTCCACCCACATGATATACTTTTGAATCGGGACAATACATTATTTTATATCCATGGTTTTTTAATCGCCAGCAAAAATCAATCTCTTCCATATGTGCAAAGAAATCTTCATCTAATCCGCCAAATTTATGATAAATGTCAGCTTTGACAAACATACAAGCACCTGTTGCCCAAAAAATTTCGCAAACATCATTATATTGTCCGCGGTCGGTTTCTATTTCGCTAAAAATCCGTCCACGACAAAAGGGATATCCATATTTGTCAATAAAACCACCGGCAGCTCCAGCATATTCGAATTTTTTTGGTTCAAAATAGGAGAGGAGCTTGGGCTGACAAACGGCAATGTTTTCATCCGAATCCATTAATTTCAATATCGGATCTATCCAACCACTGCTCACTTTGATGTCTGAATTTAATAAACAGTAATATTCGGCGTCAATTTGTTTTAAGGCATCGTTGTATCCTTTTGAAAAACCACCATTTGTTTCATTTAATATAATGCGAACATTGGGATAGTTTTCTTTTAAAAATTCAACTGAACCGTCCGTTGAAGCGTTGTCTGCTACAACAATTTCTGAATAATCAGGATTGTGCTCAATAACAGATGGAAGAAAATCTTTTAAAAATTTTCGCCCGTTCCAATTTAGTATTACTACGGCTAACTTCATATTGCAAAGAAACAAAAAAAATGATTTGAAAAATTCATTTGTTTATTTATATTATTTGCGTTCGTTTTTCAATTAAAATATCCTTTTTTAATCTTATAAAAGTTAATCTTCTCTTTTATGTTTCCAGCGTTTGTGTGTCCATAACCAGTTATCGGGTTGTGATTTAAGGTTTTCCTCGAGCAGTTTGGCGTATTCTTTTGTAATTGCAAATTCTTCTTCTTTAGAGGCATCCTTGCTAATTAAAGAGAGTTTCACATTGTATTGTCCTCTTTTAATTCTTTTGTTGTCCAAAAAAACAACGGCAAATTTGGCTTTTGAAGCAATTCGTTCGCTTCCTGTAAAAAAACCAGTTTCCTGATTCATGAAATCCAACCAACACCCAATTTCTGTTTTTGTTGGACTTTGATCCGCTGGCATAATATAAGTTCTTAACTCTTCTTTATTGGTCAATATAAATCGAAGCATCGTTTTGAAATAAACCATTCTATCTTCAAAAAAATGGCTCCGAAGCATGCTCATATATTTGTCAAAATGCTTATTGGATAAAGGTTTATATGCAACATAGCCATCGTATTTCATGTCTAATTGAATCCGAGGTCCCATCCATTCCCAACTTCCAATGTGTGCCGCTAAAATAATGACACTCTTGCCTTCGTCGTATAGATTGTTCAATAATTCAATATTTTCTACTTTCATTCGCTTCTTAAGATCTTCTTTCGACATTTTCTCTGTTTTCATAACTTCAATAAAAATGTCTGAAATATTCTTATACGTTTGTTTTAAAATCGCTTTAATCTCTTTTTGACTTTTTTCAGGAAAAGAGCGAGAGAGGTTGTTTATGGCAACTTCTCTACGATATTTGACAACATATAATAGCATAAAAGCAAAAAAATCGGATATGCGATAGCACCAACTCCATGGCAAAATAAGAATAAACTTTGAAAACAATCTAAAAATTTTATATCCAATCATCTTACCCTCCAGCTTTTTTTGATTTATATCCTGCTTTTGTCAAAATATCCAAAACTTTGTCCCGAAAATCGCCTTGCAGAATAATCTCCCCATCTTTGGCTGCGCCACCAACGCCACATTTAGTTTTGAGCGTTCTGGTTAGATTTTCTAAATCTTCCTGACTTCCTATAAATCCTTTAATTAAAGTGACCGTTTTGCCGCCTCTTTGTTTGCGGTCGAGCCAGATTTTCAAGTTTTGTTCCGAAGCAGACAAGGTCTCTTCTTCCGTCGTTTCGACGTATGTTATTTTAAAGTCTGGATTCGTTGAATAAACGATACCATCACTTGTTTCTCGTTTTTTCTTACTCATTATGATTGTTTTTGGGAACGATAATTTTCAATGATTTGGGCTCCAAGTTGAGCGTAACAGTTTGTTTGCGTTTCTTTTTTTCGCCGTCGATATGAATGTGCATTTTTTTGTTCGATGATCGGTAAACCTGGCAACAATCGCATTGTATGGTTTCGATATTGGTAGTGTGATTTATTCTTCCAGCAATCAATTTGGGGAGCAACAGCACGACTTTTAATATAGATGGCTTTTTAAAAATACAAACATCTATTTTGCCATCTTTCAAGGAAGCTGTGGGTGCTATTTTTGTATTGTATCCCCATTGTGACGAATTGGCAAAAGTGATAAAAAAAGCTCTTCTATGTAAGGTTTCGTTATTGATGTGAAGAATGTATTTTTTGGGTTTGTAAGAAAAAAAGTGTTTAAATACCAGTTTAAAGTAAGGAAAGAAACCTCGTTTTGTACTCCCGTCATAATGTTGGGCTATAAAAGCATCAAATCCTACTCCAGCAATACTTACAAATCTATCTTCATTCAAAATAACGGTGTCAATTTCTTTTACTTCTCCCTTGTTTAGAATCTTGATTGCTTTTGCAGGATTGGTCGAAATTTTTAAATGATGAGCCAAACCATTCCCCGAACCCGCTGGAATGATGCCTAATATAACATCGGTATGAACGATGGCACTCGAAATTTCGTTTAGAGTGCCGTCCCCGCCCACCGATACAAGCATATAAACTTTGTCTTTTACCGCTTGTTTTGCAATTTCTATGGCATGACCCTTATATTCGGTTTCTATAATTTCGTAATCATACTTTGTGGCGTCTATATGCTTTTTAATGGCCGTTTTAATCTTTATGTGATTGCCAGTGCCAGATTTGGGATTAATAATAAAAATAATTTTTTGATTCATTTTTAGATTTTACCCTTCTTATTGTTCATTGTTTATGTGTAACTTGTTTTTAATGAGTCGGTTGTTATATTGCTGTATAAAGGCTTTTAAGAAGTTTTCAAATTCGTCTTTTCTCTTAAAATTCAAAGATATATCTTTTTCCAGTACAATGTCTTCTTTCAAGTCATAAATACTTTCCACTCCATTTTCGCTCCAAATCATTAAATAATTGTCTTTAATAAATTGGTAGTTTGGATGTGTATATTGTATTGCAAAGTTTTCAGAATTGGTGTCTAATCTGTTGTTGCCCAGTGCAATAAATGGTTTATTATAGTTGGTATAAGCTAAAATTGTGGGCAAAAAATCGATTTGTTGAAATAGTTGATTGTTCGAAAATTGCGATAAATTGTAATTTGGATCGTAAAAAATGACTGGAATTTTAAATATTCCATTGGTATTTCCAAATACTTTAGAATTTGTTTCTGAAGTGTGATCTCCTGTAATTATAAAGAATGTGTTATTAAACCAACCTAGCTTTTTAATGGTGTTGAAAAAAATTTCCAATGCAAAATCTGTATACTGAATGGTTTTGTGAATTGGAAGATTCCCTTTTGTAAAACGATTTTTATATTCTTCGGGAATGGAGTAAGGATGATGTGACGAAAGTGTGAATATTACAGATAAAAATGGATGATTTTGTTTGTTTGTAATATCTTGGGCACAGAATTGAAGAAAATGTTCATCCCAAATGCCCCAATTTCCATCGTAATGTGCTTCATTATGGTATTCATTTCTTCCAATATAAGAGTCAAATCCTGCATTTTTCGAATATGCATCAAAACCCATGGTGCCGTTGCTTCCGCCATGGTAAAAACGAGATTTATATCCCATTTCCTGGAGCGAAAAAGCAAGGGAATGATGCTGGTTATTGCCATAGGCCGAACTGATAAATGCTTTGTTCATCAATGTTGGGATTCCCGAAAGAATAGCAGGAATTCCTTCTATTGATTTTTTTCCGTTGGCGTATCCATCAAAACATAAGCTTTTGGTGCATAGTTTTTCCAAAAAAGGAGCAAGCGTATCGAAACTCGATTCTGGATTATAATATTTTAAATGTTCTTGTGAAAGACTTTCAACAATAATCATCACGATGTTTTTTCTTCGGGAAATAGTGTCGGGCAGTAAGTTTACTTCCGTTTTTTGATAAATTGGATGGAATGTTTTTTCCAATTCCCGTTCATCCATATACGAAAGAAGGCTCAAATCTGATTTTCCAAGAGTTTGCATAATTGTAAACGGCGTATTTAATACAATTGCATTGAGTTTTGTGCCAGATTTTAACGATGCAGATAAAATATTTATTGGTCTCAGCTGGAATCCGCCCCTCATTCCAATGATGCTTATTCCCATTACGATTATAAATAAAGCACTTTGCCAAATTGTTTTGATGTAAAGTTTTTCTTGTTTTTTAGTTGCAAAAACAGGCGTTTGATAGAATTTATATAGAATAATTACGAATAAAAAAAAGATTAAGGCAATATACCAGAAGTCTTTTAAAAAACTGGGCAATAGCTTTTCAAAATCGCCTCCAACGCCCAAATATTCAAACACATCGGCCGTGGTTCTTTTAATGGTAAAGCGATAATAAATAATGTCTATTAAGTTTGTTGACAGAGCGATGCTGTTCAATGTAATAAACAAATATTTTAAGATGTTTCGAAAGTATTTGTTGTTTTTTTTCAGGACGGGAAGTAAGTAAATAGCATAATACAATATATTAATGTATATCAATGCCGAAATATCGAAACGAATTCCGTGGAAAAAAGCGTTTGCCAGTTCTATGCCGTTGTTTTCAAATAAAGATTTATTGAAAATGTAAAAAAGAAACCTGCTGACACTCATCAGTACTAATACTAAAATGAAATTGATTATCAATTTAGTGTAAGCTGATTTCTTAATTATATCTATTTTGTTTTTCATCCATGCAAAAGTAAAAAAATAAGCATAACGAAACGATTGGGATTCGGTCTTATGCTTGTTTTTTATTGGATAAAGATGATTCGCTAATTTTTGATATGAAATTGTATTTTCAGATAATTCAGCATTTTCGCAGCTAAACCTTGAAAAAACAGAAATATTAATTTCCTATTTTCGTCCATTTTTCTCTATGAACCGTTGTTTCTCCTGTGGTGCTTCCAAGAGGTATGATAGTCTCTTTATAAACTACGGAATCGATTTTATAAATAGAATTGTCTGTTGAATAATAGCCTTGGGCATCAAAAATTCGATATGAATTGGTTCCATCAGTAATAGTTTTGGTATCAATAGTAAAGCTTTTTCCATTGATTTTGGAGTAGAAAATGTTTTGAGTCCCAAAGTTACCAAAGTTTTTAAATGTGATTCGGTTATAAGTGCTTGTTCCGATTGCTTCAAGTTCATAATTTTTGGTATCGCTAATTGCTTGATATTGGGAGCTTAATTTTGTTGCTTTTACGTTTACAGTACGTTTAACATACGTTTTATTACCCGCTTTGTCGCTTACTGAATA
>JAQUHH010000107.1 GCA_028683685.1 Bacteroidales bacterium | reverse complement strand
CTAACTACATGACAAAAAATCAAAAATTCCGATATCATCTTGACAATTAGCGTTTAAAAGTATTTTGGCGATATGTTCTAACCCATGTTTTACAAAGCTTTTTGCCCTATAACCATGATTTAGCATTCTGATTTGTTTGATGTTTTGATGTAAAAACAACCCCACTTTATAAGCCCATACAAATGCAATTATAACCATTGCAAACAATTTTTCTATTCTTTTTAAGTCCGACAGATGAGTTTGTTCAATATTAAAACCACTTGTTTTAAAAGCTTTAAACATAGTTTCAATTTGCCACCTGTCTTTGTATGACTCAGCTGCATTTTCAGGGCAGTTAAATGATATTAAAACTTGTAATTCAGGCACACCATCTTTGTTCTTTATTTTTGATGCCGATAGATAACACAACTGATTATTAATGTAGTAAATTTTACGTAACACTTTGATTTCATTGAGCTTAATGCCAGAGAATAGCCATGAGACTTTGACTTTTTGCCCAGTTCTTGGATTGTTCATTATGAAGTTCTCTCTAATTCTAATGTGATATTTTATTTCTTCATAATTAAGAAATTCAATCCAATGCTCGCCAACAAATTCACGGTCGGCAACAAGTTCTTTGATACTACTTTTGCCAAATAACTTAATGTAATGTTGGATGATTTCCTTTCGTTCTTGAGTATTTGAATTACCTTTTTTGGGTAAAAGTCTAAAAATAATTGGGAACGCAACCCCTTGATAAACAATACCTATTGCTAAAATATTTATATCAACCGATCCAAACTTCCAATTGGTTCTATCCATTGTGAGTATGTATGGTGGCTCATGTGGTAGAAGTGCAAAAACCAACTTGGATATTAAATCAATATCTAATACATAAGAGGCTATAAATCTTTGAATCCTTCGCAATGATGATGTTTTTTGGACATTACAATCAAACCCAGTGGCAATTTTTTCAAAACAAACAGTTTGCACTTTGCAAAGAGCAATAATAAACAAACTCAGAAACTTAATTCTGGCAAAATTCATTTCGTTTCCAAAAAAAACAGTTAAACTTTCAATTAAATTACTATTTTTGTAGTCAATACTGGTGTTCATGTGTCTTAGTGTTAGATGTGCAAATTTTTCATCTAAGATACTGAATACCAGTTTATTACAGCATTAATTTTAATAAAGTTATGAACATAATCATGTGAATATCAAGGTGTTATAATTTTTGTCATGTAGTAAGAATTAATTTATATTTTAATGTTTACGGAAAAAGATAAAGCCTCAATACTTCAAAAAGGAATTCATGTATCGCAGATAGAATCGCAGATTCAGCAATTCAAATCTGGATTCCCGTTTATTTTATTGAAAGATGCTGCTAAACTCAATGAAGGAATTGAATATTTTACCACCACAGGAGCCAATAAGTTATTTACAGACTATGATGAACTCGTTGAGAACCTTTTATTGGTGAAGTTTGTTCCTGCTTCTGGAGCAGCAACCCGTATGTTTAAAGATTTGTTCTTTTTTAAAGACAACTTCCAAATTTGTCCCAAAGATGATGCATCCTTGAAATTTGGCTATTACTTTTTCAAAGATATTTCCCAGTTTGCTTTTTATAAAGATTTGAAAAAAAACCTAAAATCTAATGGAAAAGATCTTCACGAATTGATTGAAAATAAAGAGTATGGGGTTGTTTTAGATGCTTTTTTATCAGAAAAAGGTTTGAATTATGCTAATTTGCCCAAAGCTTTATTGAAATTTCATCGCAGTTCTCCCAAATATTCAAGAACGGCTTTTGAAGAGCATTTGGTTGAAGGTGCTTTGTATGCCAAAATGTCAAATGGGAAAGTTCGCCTTCATTTTACGGTCTCTTTAGAACATAAAAAAGCTTTTGAAAAGCTTATGAAAGAGGTTGTTCCCCAATATGAAAGAGAATTCGAGACTGTTTATGAAATTAGTTTTTCCTATCAAAAACCAGAAACGGATACTTTAGCCGTAGATTTGGAAAACAATCCTTTTCGCGACACAGATGGAAACTTAACGTTTCGTCCTGCAGGACATGGTGCACTCCTTTCAAATTTAAATGATATTGATGCAGATATAATATATATAAAGAATATTGATAATGTTGTGCCCGATCGCTTGAAAGATGCCACTGTTTTGCATAAAAAAATTATTGCTACATATTTATTAAATCTGCAAACGAAAACGCATCATTTTTTGACTGTTTTAAAAGAAAATAAATGCAGCGAAAAGATTCTTAAAGATGCCTTGCTTTTTGCAAAAGACGAATTAAATATATTCATACCCAAGACTTTTGATGAACTGCCTCAAATTGAACAAAAAGGTTATTTGTATAAAATGATGAATCGCCCTATGCGTGTTTGCGGAATGGTTAAAAACGAAGGAGAGCCTGGCGGTGGCCCTTTTTGGGTGGAAAACACGATTGATGGGTCGATAAGCTTGCAAATTGTTGAATCATCACAAATTGATTTGCAAAATGAAAAACAAAATCGCATTATGCAACAATCTACTCATTTTAATCCAGTAGATTTGGTTTGCGCTGTGAAGGATTTTGAAGGAAAGAAGTTTAATCTGATGGATTTTGTAGATCCAGATACGGGTTTTATTTCCATTAAGTCAAAAGATGGCAAGGAGCTGAAAGCCCTGGAATTGCCTGGTTTATGGAACGGGGCAATGGCAAATTGGATTACTATTTTTGTGGAAGTACCTTTAATCACGTTTAATCCTGTGAAAACGATTAATGATTTGTTACGATCAGAGCATATGTAGTGGTTGTAAGCTTTTTATTTTCGCAATTTTCGCCTCGGTCCTAAAGGATGAATTGCGAAAAGAAAGTATTTTTTGCTCGCTTCATTTTCCATCCTTTAGGAATGAGGTAAAGAAAATGTAGCAAAACATTCAGATCTTCAGCCACTCACAAACAATAGTGTCGTAATAATCTTCGGCTTGATTTTTAGGTTTAAATTCATTGGTTTTTTTCGAATAATGATAGTCTTTTTCCCATTCCTGATGATGTTTTGAAATTTGTTTTAAGGCATCAATGATGAAGTATAGTTCCTCATTGGTCATCGTTGGATGAAGGGATAACCGAACCCAGCCTGGTTTCATCGAAAGATCGCCACTATTAATGCGTTCGGTTATTTCTCTGGATTGTTCGTAAGAAACATCCAACAGGAAATGTCCGTATGTACCGGCACAGGCGCAACCACCGCGAACCTGAACCCCAAATCGATCGTTCAAAAGCTTTACAACAAGATTGTAATGAATATCAAGAAAATAGAAAGATACAATTCCAATGCGATTTTTCACATTGTCTGCCAAAATGTATAAGCCTTTAACTTTGGGCATCTCTTCAAAGCAAATTTTGAGCAATTCATCTTCACGTTTGAGAATTTTATCGGTTTGCATTTTGTTTTTCAGATCGATGCATAACGCAGTTTTGATGCATTGTAAAAAGCCTGGTGTTCCTCCATCTTCGCGCAATTCAATGTTTTCTACGTATTTAAATTCGCCCCATGGATTTGTCCAATCTACCGTGCCGCCTCCCGGTTGGTCGGGTGTGTGGTTTTTATAAATGGATTTGTCAAAAATCAAAACACCGGAGGTTCCCGGGCCTCCCAAAAATTTATGGGGTGAGAAAAAAATGGCATCTAGTTTACACATCGGATCTGCAGGATGCATATTTATGTCTACATAAGGTGCAGAAGCTGCAAAGTCAATAAAGCAAAGTCCTCCATATTCGTGCATGATTTTTGCCATTTCATAATACGGGGTTTCAATTCCAGTAACATTGGAACACGCTATAAAAGAGCCAATTATAAACTTCCTGTCTTTGTGGGTTTCCAGTTGTCTTCGAAGTTCATCTAAGTCAATAAGATTGTTTTCATCTGGTTTTAAAACAATAACCTCTGCTGAAGTTTCTTGCCAAGAAGTTTGGTTGGAGTGATGTTCCATATGAGTTACCAAAACCAGTGGCTTTTCACTTTTGGGGAGGCTGTCGATGTACTCATGTTGGTTTATAAGTCCGCTCGTGCGAAGTCCCAAAATTCGTTGCAACTTATTCACCACGGAAGTCATCCCAAAGCCAGAAGTGATAATTATATCATTGGTATTGGCATTTACATGGTTTTTAATTATTTTTTGAGCATGATGATACGCTTTGGTCATCATGGTTCCCGATTCAGAGGCTTCCGTGTGAGTGTTTCCAACAAAAGGACCAAATGTATTTGTAATCCGATCTTCGATGTCTTTATACAAGCGTCCACTAGCGACCCAATCCGCATAAATCATTCGTTTTTTCCCATACGGTGAGTCGAAATCAAGGTCGTTTCCGATAATTTTATTCCGAAAAGTTTCAAAATAATTTTTAGCCATATTCTAAATTGTTTTTTACAAATATAGGAAATCAAGTTCAATAATTTTCGTATAAAATAAAAAAAAACCTCTCCAAATGAAGAGGTTTTTTAGAATTATTTTTAAAAGTTTGAGTGATTTATTTCATCCATTCCGAAACTTCTTCTATTTTTAAGGCTGGAATGTCGAGTTTTAATTTTTTACGTTGACCATTAAGGTCGTTGAAAAGTTTATTTGGATTTTCTTTTTTTAGAGCTTCAATGGTTTGAATTCCGGCTTTTCGAATAACAGGAATCCAATCAGAAGAGATTCCGATGCTCATAAATTCTTCGTCCGAAGACGTTGTTGCTTTTTTCTCAGGTCTCATTTGAGGAAAGAAAAGTACATCTTGAATGGAGTGAGAGTTGGTCATAATCATTGCCAAGCGGTCGATTCCAATGCCTAAGCCAGCAGTAGGAGGCATGCCGTATTCCAAAGCTCTTAAGAAATCTTCATCCAGCACCATGGATTCTTCATCGCCTCTTTGTCCTAATACAAGTTGACTTTCAAAACGTTGACGTTGATCAATAGGATCGTTTAATTCTGAATATGCATTGCAGATTTCTTTTCCATTACAAACGGCTTCAAAACGCTCTACTAAACCTTCCGTTGTACGGTGTTTTTTGGCCAGTGGCGACATTTCGATTGGATAGTCGTAAATAAATGTAGGTTGAATAAGTTTGTCCTCGCAGGTTTCTCCAAAAATTTCATCAATTAGTTTCCCTTTACCCATGGTTTCGTCAACCGGAATATTGAGTTTTTTAGCCGTTTCACGCAAATGTACTTCATCCATTTTCGAAATGTCAATTCCAGTGAAGTGCTCAATGGCTTCAAACATAGTATAGCGTTTCCAAGGACGTTTAAAGTCGATAATGTTTTCTCCCACTTGAACTTGTGTAGACCCATTTAATGCAATAGCTACTCTTTCAACCATCTCTTCTACACATTCCATCATCCAGTAATAGTCTTTGTAGGCAACATAAAGTTCCATTTGGGTAAACTCAGGATTGTGAAAACGGGACATTCCTTCATTTCGGAAATCTTTTGAAAATTCATAAACACCGTCAAAACCACCTACAATAAGTCTTTTAAGATATAATTCATTGGCAATTCTCAAGTAGAGATTCATGTCCAATGTGTTGTGATGAGTCTTGAAAGGACGTGCTGCTGCACCTCCATACAAAGGTTGAAGGATAGGAGTTTCTACTTCTAAATATTCTCTTTCGTTCAAAAATTCCCGTATGGTATTCACCAATTTGGTTCTTTTGATGAAAACCTCTTTGATTTCTGGATTTACAATTAAATCCAGATAACGCATGCGGTAGCGTTGTTCGGGGTCGGTAAAAGCATCCCAAACTTTATCGTCTTTTTCGCGAACCATCGGAAGGGGTTTGAGCGATTTGCTCAAAATGGTAAACGATTTTGCATGAATGGTAATTTCTCCCATTTGCGTAATAAAAACAAAACCAGTTACACCAATAATATCGCCTAAATCAAGATGTTTTTTGAAAATATTATTATACATCGACTTGTCTTCGCCAGGGGAAATATCATCGCGTTTAAAATAAACTTGAATTCTTCCTGGAGTATCTTGTATCTCTAAAAAACTAGCAGCTCCCATAATGCGACGATTTACAATGCGTCCGGCAATGCTGATGTCTTGAAAAAGAGAATTGTCTTCTGGGAATTTTTCTAAAATTTCAGCAGTTGTGCAGTTTACTTCGAATTTTTCTGCTGGATAAGGATTAATTCCAGCTTTTCTAAGCTCTTGCAAAGTTTCCCTGCGTATTATTTCCTGTTCGCTAAGTTCTAAACTCATAAAAATTAGTTTTTATATATTTTAAAAATCATGAGCAAAGATACGCACAATTTTTGTTTTTTATTAATTCGATTGATTGTCAGTCTTTTGTGTATTATTATACGGGTTTTCGTCGAACTGGCATGGTCATGCAACGAGCTCCGCCGCCACCGCGAGGTAGTTCGCTGCCTTCGATAGTGACCACACATTTTTTATATTGGTGAACGTCTATTCTGCTATTTACCACATCCATGGCAGGAATAATCTCAAAACCGTTATTGTTCATGTCTTCTAATGTGTATAAGTTACGAGCATAACCAATGACTTTGCCCGGTGCAAATGCAAAGAAATTAGCTCCACTGTGCCATTGCTCGCGTTCCTGTGCCCATAAATCTTTCCGCCCCCCACAATACAAGGGCTTTAAATCCATTCCAACATTTTTTAAACCTTGAATTAGATTGTCAACATATTTAATGGATTGAACTTTGCCATTTTCAATGGTAATTTGCACCGTTTGATATTTATTGGGATGCAAAATAATAGGCTCAAAAATCATGCAATGTTCATGATCCAAAAATGTGAAAATCATGTCCAAATGGATAAAAGATTCAGGGGAATCAGGCAGCTCTTGTACAAATATTGTTTTCGTTTTTTTATTACTTTGAGCCAAAAGACGCGAAATGATAAAATCAATGCCTTGTGAGGATGTTCTTAAGCCTTTTCCAATAAGAATGACATCTTCGCGAGCTACTAAAACATCACCTCCCTCAATAATCGTCTCTTTTCCAGGATTATACCACGATGGGTTAATGGTAGAAGTATTGAAAACTCCAGAATAGTTGAAAATAGCTTCCATAATAATGGATTCTCTTTCTCGGATTTTATTTGCCATTCGCCCAATAAGTACATCTTCCATAAGGGAGATGGAAGCGTCTCTGGTAAAATAGAAATTATAAAGAGGATACAAAGAAAAACGCTCTTTGCTCATGAAATTTGTCAAAGTGTCTGTTCGTAGTGGCTCTCCTTCAATCAAAACGCGCGTTAAATGTTCCGAAGAATACTCCATTAATTCATTTTGCAATTCAACCAAGTTTTCATTTTTACAAATGGATTGAATTAATAAAAAACGAGATTTGGGATTGTCTAAAACCTTGTAGAGTAAGTCTTTGATTTCAAATGTTTTAGAAACTTTTTTCAAAACTCCGCTGATTTGGGTATGTTCCCAACGTGCAATATCTAAATTTAAAATATCACTATATAAAGCTCTTTGTGCATTCTTAGGGGTCATGTTTTCGACTTCCGCACCCGGTGTGTGAACTATAACTCCTTCTAATTCACCGATTTCTGAAGTTACGTTTACTTTCATTTCGTTCATATCTTCCAATTTTTGTTGCAAAGATAAAAACTTATATTACCTTATCAAAATATAGTTTTAGTATTGTG
>JAQUHH010000106.1 GCA_028683685.1 Bacteroidales bacterium | reverse complement strand
TTCCGCCATTGTTCAACTAACGAAAACATATTTTGTTTTTTGCAAATCATTTTCATCTCCATTTTTTTTTGCAAAATTACAAATCAATATAGTTGTAAAAAATATGGAGTTAGTGGGGTGGATACATTTCGGAGTGGCTTTTACGAAAAGTTTTACGACTTAATGAAGGCGAATTAGCTACAATTGAGAAACTAGATGAACTTGGTTTTGATAGTGTAATTATAATAAAAGACTCGATTGAAAATTATAGAATTGATATTATGAAAACTGATTCTTACTCCAATTTTCAACTTGAAGAAATAGACTGATTTTTAAGTTTAAACTAATCATCACACAAGGGCAAGCACATTTGCAATTCGCTAAAGGCTAACCCACAAGGCAAAAATTGCAAAAGAGCTTACCCTCTTCCATCCGCACAATGAAACGACAGAACATTTAGAAACGAAATACAAAGCCCAGCACCCAACAAAGGCTATGAAATAATGGCGGGTGAGTATGTAATTTGAAATTCGCAAACATTAAATTAACTTTGCTGTGAGGCGACAGGAAAACGGTGTTAAAATCGCCACATTTCATAGCCTCGGCCGTCGTAAATAAAACATATAAACCCTTATAAATTCACAAAAAGAGATATCAAACTAAAGAATAAAAAAAGTTTTCCTATATTTGCCTTTAAATATCACTACAAATAAATTTTATGAAGATAAAAAACGTATTTCTAGCCCTCTTTTTCAGCACCTATATTATGCTTGCTTTTGCTCAAGAAAAACCGACTGAAAAAAAGACAGAAGTCATTGAATGGATGACTATCACAGAAGCATTTGAGCGCAACCAAACTGCCTATCCAAAAAAGAAAATTTTTATTGATTTTTATACCGATTGGTGCGGATGGTGCAAACGAATGGATCAAACAACCTTTAGTCATCCCGAGATTGCAAAATTTATGAGTACTCATTTTTGGAATGTAAAATTTGATGCAGAAACCTCAGACACGGTTAGAATTGACAATAACATCTTCACCAATCCACGTCCTGGAGTCAAAAGATCAACCCATCAATTGGCAGCCAATATGCTGAACAACAGAATGTCGTATCCCTCTTACGTATTTTTAAATGAGTCAAACAATATGATTACAGTCGTTCCAGGCTACTACAAACCTATTGATTTTGAAGCAATTATAAAATACATAGGTTTAAATGAATACTTAAACATGCCCTTTGACCAATATAAAGCCATGTTTAATGGAGACATAAAAGAGTAAAAAAGTCTTCCAAAAGATATTTTTCGAGTTTTTATAATTCAGAAAAAAACAAAACAGAAATAAACAAAACATATCCAATGAAAAAAAAACTTAAGATGATTATCCTTGCGGTATTTGTAGTTCAAGGAGCATTTGGACAAAAAGACGCCAAAAATCCTTTTTTAGAAGAGTGGAAAACACCCTATGGAATTCCTCCTTTTGAAAAAATTCAGCCAGAACACTTTATTCCTGCTTTTTTAACGGGCATGAAGCAACAAGAGATTGCTATACAGGCGATTGTAGCGAATAAAGAGACTCCTACTTTTAAAAACACCATCGAGGCTATTGAAAACTCAAATTTGCTTTTGAACAAAGTAAGTTCTGTATTTTCAAATTTACGTTCGGCCAATACAAGTCCCGAACTTCAGAAAATTGCGGGAGAAATATTTCCTAAACTTTCCGCACATTCCGACAACATCAGTTTAAATGAAGAGCTTTTTAAAAGAATTGAAACCGTTTACAATACCAGAGAAAAATCAAAACTAAATTCTGAACAAATTAGACTTAGCGAGACTTATTATAAAAAATTCATTCGCAATGGAGCAAAATTAAACAAAGACCAAAAAAATCGTTTACGAGAAATAAACGCTGAATTATCAAAACTTACTTTAAACTTTGGCGACAATCTCTTAGCAGAAAACAACAGTTTTGTTTTAGTAATTGAAAAAGAATCGGATTTAAAAGGTTTGCCTGAATCCATTATCAGTGCCGCTCGCGAAGCTGCCCAAGCAAGAAATCTCCCCAACAGCTGGGTATTTACACTTGACAAACCAAGTATGATTCCTTTTTTACAATATGCAGAAAATCGTAAATTAAGAGCTACATTATACAATGCTTACTTAAACAGAGCAAACCGTGGAAATGAATTTGACAACAATAAAATTATTATTTTATTGGTAAAAAACCGCAATGAAAGAGCAAATCTCTTGGGATATAAAACCCATGCCGAATTTGTTTTAGAACAAAATATGGCAAAAAAGCCACATAAAGTTTTTGAACTTTTAGATCAAATTTGGGAACCAGCTATTAAAATGGCAAAAAAAGAGGAAGAAGAATTATTACATATTTCAAAATTAGAAAATGACGAAATTGAAAAAATTGAATCATGGGACTGGTGGTATTATTCTGAAAAACTTCGTAAACAAAAATATGATATAGACGAAGAAGAATTACGTCCCTATTTTAAATTAGAAAATGTAAGAGATGGAATCTTTTGGGTGACCAATAAACTTTACGGCATGTCGTTTAAAGAACTTAAAAATGCACCTGTTTATCATCCCGAAGTTGTTACTTTTGAAGTTGCCGACGGCGACAAAAAACAGCTGGGTGTATTAATGATGGATTTCCATCCAAGAGCGAGCAAACGTGGTGGTGCATGGTGTACAACCTATCAATCAGCATATTACAAAGATGGGAAACGTGTTTTACCAATAGTATCCATTGTTTGCAATTTCACCCGTCCCACAGGCAATCTTCCTGCATTACTCAACATCGACGAAGTAGAAACTTTCTTTCACGAATTTGGTCATGCCATCCATTCCCTTGTTTCCAACTGTCAATACAAAGGAAGCATCTCTGTTCCTAGAGATTTCGTAGAATTACCTTCACAAATAATGGAACATTGGGCAACTCAACCATTGGTATTAAAACAATATGCAAAACATTATAAAACCAACAAAGCAATTCCAGATGAATTAATTAAAAAAATCAGCAATAGCTCGAAATTTAATCAAGGATTTGCCACTGTTGAATTTACAGCAGCAGCATATTTAGACATGTTGTATCATTCAATGCCACTTGATGAAGGTAAAAGTCCAAGTCAGTTTGAAGAAGAAAATATGAAAAAAATCGGTTTGATTTCTGCGATTGCTCCAAGATACAGAAGCACATACTTCCAACATATTTTTGCAGGCGGATATTCCTCTGGTTATTACAGTTATTTGTGGTCAGAGGTACTTGATTCAGATGCGTTTTTAGCGTTTGAAGAAACGGGCGATATCTTTAATAAAAAAGTAGCCACTGATTTTAGAAAGAAAATTCTTGAAAAAGGAAATACAAAAGATCCTCTCCAAATGTATCTGGATTTCAGAGGCAAAGAACCCTCAATAGAGGCTTTACTTAAAAACAGAGGATTGCTCTAAAAAAATAATTTTCATTATAAAAAACGCTCAGCATGCTGAGCGTTTTTTTATTAGCCTGCTCATTTGCGACTGCTCAACTTTCTCAATTTTCTTTTCCTGACTTCGACACTTTTTTTAAATCATTTTACAAACACCAATTAATCAATTATTTAGAGAACTTAATTCAACGAAATGGGTGAATCGGTTTTTTTAAATCCAAAAAATAAATATCAAATGAATTGATTTTGTCATAAAATTTGCAACATCGAAGCAAATTTTTCGCCAAAATCATTTATACTTTTTAACATCAAACCCCGCATTTCATGCGGGGCTATTAATATTCGACACTTACGGCGTCGCAATTTTTAACAAAATCGTGATTGTAATTAGCAAATTTAATTTCACCAGTTTTGCGCAATTGCATTTTCCCTTTTTCAATTAGGGTGAAGCGTTGTCGATGTCAGGAGAGGATTGCTCTAAAAAAATAATTTTCATTAAAAAAAACGCTCAGCATGCTGAGCGTTTTTTTTATTAGCCTGCTCATTTGCGACTGCTCAACTTTCTCAATTTTCTTTTTATTAGCACTTTCTTAAATAATAATGTATAATTTAGCGAACATTTACCTCAAAGAAGTCGTTGAATTAAACTAAAACTGCTAACTTTGCGTTACTAAGTTTACACATGAAAAGATTATTTCTCATACTGTTTTTAATTTCATCTTTGGCAGCGTTTTCTACGCATCAGAGAGCGGGAGAAATTACATATACTCATGTAAGTGGACTTACGTATCGTTTTTCTTTGGTTACCTTCACTTATACTCCCAGTCCAGCCGACCGCCCTACTATAGACATGGTTTGGGGAGACGGTTCCATGTCGACCGTTCAAAGAATTGAAAAAATCGATTTACCGGGCGATATTTCCAAAAACACATATATTGCCAATCACACATTCCCTGCACCAGGAACATACACCATTTCGATGGAAGATCCGAACAGAAACTATGGAATCATAAATATTCCAAACTCAGTAAACATTCCTTTTTATCTCAAAACAACTCTTGTCATAAATCCCTTTTTGGGAGAAAACAGCTCTCCTGTCTTACTCAATGAGCCTATTGACAATGGATGTGTAAATGTTCCTTTTTATCACAATCCCGGTGCATACGACCCCGATGGAGACAGTTTGTCATACAAATTAGTCACTTGTTTAGGATTAAATGGCGAAGTTGTTCCGGGCTATTCTCTTCCCCTTGCTTCTAATTCCATTAGTATTGACCCAATTACAGGAGATTTGTATTGGGACAGTCCCATTTTGCAAGGCGAGTACAATATTGCCATTTTAATTGAGGAATGGCGAAGTAGTATTTTAATTGGCACTGTATTAAGAGACATGCAAATCTACATTGGTGCATGTAATAATCAGCCGCCACTTATTACAGCACTCACTGACACCTGCATTGTTGCTGGGAATACATTAAATACGCTCGTTAGTGCATTTGACTCTGATGGAGACAAAATAACACTCACTGCAACAGGAGGCCCGCTAAACATTGCTAATTCCCCCGCTCTTTTTCCACAACCGATTTTTGGATTTGGATATGTGCAATCTCAACTCACATGGAATACCAATTGCAGCCACGTTCAAAAACAACCATATCAATTCAATTTTAAAGCACAAGATAATGGAACTCCCATTAATTTAGTTTCTATGAAATCAATGCGTGTTACCGTTGTTGCTCCGGCTCCTGAAAATGTCAATGTAGAACCACTTGGCAACTCCATTGACGTTTCATGGAACAAACATCAATGCAGCAATGCCAACGGATATAAAGTGTACCGACACAACGGACCTTCGGGCTGGGTGCATGATTACTGCGAAACAGGCGTACCTGCATACACCGGATTTCAATTTATTGGAGGAACAAATTCCATTAATGACACTATCTTTATTGATAACAATAATGGTTTAGGGCTCAATTACGGCAATCAATACTGCTACGTTGTAATTGCTACATTTCCTGATTTTGCCGAAAGTTATGCTTCCGAAGAAGTTTGCACTTCCCTCTTCAAAGATGTTCCAATCATCACTCACGTAAGTGTTAAAGAAACTGATGAGACAAATGGAAAAATGTACATTGCATGGTCAAAACCCACTGAAATCAACTCTGTTCAATTTCCTGGTCCGTATGAATATATTCTTCAAAAATCAAATATTTTAAATGGAACATACACTTCCATCGCCACATTTAACGACCTCAATGACACCATTTTTGTAGAAGAAAACATAAACACCCTTTCCCAAGCTTGGTTTTATCGTGTAGAATTACACAATCGAACTCCCAATAATGATTTTCACATTGGAACATCCAATCCTGCTGGAAGCGTTTTTATCAATCTACAAGCAAACGACCAACGCATTTCCATTTCATGGAACGAATATGTTCCTTGGATAAATGAAGAATATTCCATCTTTCGCAAATCACCTTTTGAAACGGAGTTTGACTCCATTGGAACAACATTTATTCGCAATTTTTCAGACTTTCCACTTGAAAACGGACAAGAATATTGTTATTACGTAAGAAGCACTGGCGATTACAGCATTGATGGCATTACTTCACCTCTAATAAATTTCTCACAAATTCGTTGTGCAACTCCCATCGATAATGAAGCACCTTGTCGTCCAATTCTAACAGCAAGCACCGATTGCATTCAAAATACATTAACGTGGACTTTACCTGCAGACTCCTGTTTAAGCGACATTAATGGATACTATATTTATTACAACACTAGCGGAGATGGACAATTTTCGGTCTTAGATTCCACTTCGAATCAAATAAATTCATACGAAATCACTCAATTTGACATACTTGCAGGATGCTATGCCGTAATTGCTGTTGACTCTGCATGGAATCGAAGCCCATTGAGCAACTTTGCATGCATCGACCTGGAAGAATGTAATCCATACGAATTGCCCAATATTTTCACACCCAACGGAGATGGATCGAATGATTACTTCAGACCCTTTCCCTATGATTTTGTTGAAAAAATTAAAATCATCATTTATAATCGTTGGGGAGTAGTCGTTTATACCAGTGAAAATCCAGATATTATGTGGGACGGGAAAGATAAATTTTCAGGACAAAATTGTGCTGAAGGAGTTTATTACTATATTTGCGACGTTTATGAATACCGCATAGGCGGTATCAAACATAGAGTATTAAGTGGAAGTGTAACCTTATTAAGATAAAAAATTATGTTTACAGGAATAGTAGAATTAACCGGAAAAATCGTCAAAATCGAAAGAGATCAATCAAATATTCATTATACGATTGAAACCAACATTGCCAATGAGTTAAAAATTGACCAAAGCATGGCCCACGATGGCGTTTGCTTGACCATTGTAAAGGTCGATTATGATAAAAACACATACGTAGTTACCGCCATTCAAGAAACTTTGGACAAAACCAATTTGAGCACGTGGGAAGTTGGTTATGAAGTAAATCTTGAACGAAGCATGTTGATGAATAGCCGCTTTGATGGCCATATTGTTCAGGGTCACGTCGACCAAACAGCAGTTTGCACCAAAGTCACGGAAGAAGATGGCAGTTGGAGATTCCATTTCAAATACGACCCCAGTTTTAATAATTTCACCGTTTCTAAAGGTTCAGTGTGTATTAATGGAGTCAGTTTGACAGTGGTAGATCCAACAAAAGACACATTTTCGGTAGCGATTATCCCCTACACATACAATCTGACCAATTTCCATAACTTTAAACCCGGAACCATTATCAATGTCGAGTTTGATAGTTTAGGAAAATACGTTCAACGCTTAATGGAAGATTACATTAAAAGCTAATATCCGTAAATCGCTTTTATTATCAAAATTAAAGCACTTTACAAAATCAATCCAATATTTAATATTGAGCTTACAAGCTGAAAGTTAGATTATTGTTAATGAAACAACACTCTAACTTTCAGCTTAAATTAATATGTACTTTTGCTCGATTTTAAAAGTTCATGACAAATAAAAGCCGCAATAATTCAATTATAGTATACAGTTTTGCCATTCTTGCAATGCTCTTTTGGGGGCTTACTTTTATTTGGTCAAAAATAGTTTTTGAATACTACAATCCCATAGCTACCATAACATTACGACTTCTCATCTCGACTGTTTTATTATTTTTCATTCTCTTAATCTTTTTCCGGAAACATTTAGTCTATCCCAAAGGAAAGATGAAATTGTTTTTCATGATTGCCCTG
>JAQUHH010000105.1 GCA_028683685.1 Bacteroidales bacterium | reverse complement strand
ACAGGGATTCATGGCTGCAACAAACATAAATGATGCAGGATAATCCACCGTAAATTTAGAGCGAGAAATGGTCACTTTGCGATCTTCCAACGGCTGACGCATTACCTCTAATACTTGGCGTTTAAATTCTGGAAGTTCATCTAAAAAAAGAACTCCATTATGGGCTAAGGAGATTTCACCAGGTTGGGGATTGGAGCCCCCTCCTACCAAAGCCACGTCAGAGATAGTGTGATGAGGCGAACGAAAGGGTCGCACCGAAACCAAAGAACTACTTCTCATTAATTTTCCAGCAACCGAGTGAATTTTGGTCGTTTCCAAAGATTCATCCAAGGTTAAAGGAGGCAAAATCGAAGGCAATCTTTTCGCCAGCATTGTTTTTCCCGAACCCGGCGGTCCAATTAGGATGGCATTGTGTCCTCCTGCCGCAGCAATTTCCAACGACCGTTTAATGTTTTCCTGCCCCTTTACATCCGAAAAGTCAAACTCATAATCCGACAAACCTTGTGAAAATTCTTGTTCAATATCGATAATTGTTCTTTCCAACTTACATTTGCCATTAAAAAAGTCAATTACTTCAATAATTTGTTCCACTCCATATACTTCAAGTTCGGTTACAATGGCAGCTTCTTTTGCGTTTTGAGCGGGCACAATCAAACCTTTAAACCCTTTGTCCCGAGCCTCAATAGCAATGGGCAAAACGCCTTTAATCGGTTGCAAACTTCCATCTAGCGAAAGTTCACCCATAATTAAATAATCCTCAATTCCTTCCGACTTAATTTGTCCAGAAGCCGCCAAAATGCCGACAGCAATCGTTAAATCGTATGCCGAGCCCTCTTTTTTGATATCAGCAGGAGCCATATTAATGACTACTTTTTTGCCAGGAATACGGTAATTATTGTATTTTAGAGCAGAGTCAATCCGCTGCTGACTCTCTTTTACAGCACTGTCGGGCAAGCCGACAAGAAGAAAATTTACACCCGACTCTATACTCACCTCCACCGTTATGGGAATCGCAGTGATCCCATATATTGCACACCCATAAGTCTTTACTAACATAGCTAAATATTGTTTTTCTTTGGTTTATATCTTGACTTCTCTAAAATTTCTCTAAAATTCTCATTTTTCATCATCTCAAGCAAATCCACTTCATTGGTATGCATGTATGAACGAACGATTTGCCAACCCACCCAATGTCCGATCCTTCCTGGCGATTCGCGCGCAAAAACAGAAGTAAAAGGAGCGTCGTTGATAAACTTCACTATCGTTTTATTATCTTTTGAATACAATAAATTATTTTCAATTAAATAGGCCCAGATATTTCCTTCGTTTTGAATCGCCCAGTCCAGTTTTTGAAATGGATATCCTATAATCAAACTATCGTGCATAAGAGGCATCATCAACTCCGTAAAATAGAGTTTTTTACCTTCAAAAATCATATAATCCAACAAGCTTACTCGTGTTTTTGGATTTGGTAAATAAGCATACGAAATTTCTTTAAAACTCATTGGAACAATAAATTCAGGCTGATATCCAAAGGAAACAAACTTCGGAATTCCAAGCTGATCATAATAATCTACATGGGGGCCAATAAACATATCCAATGCAATAATCAACATATTATCCATGTATTTTACGGGCAATTCATAATCAAAACCAGAAACATATGTATACACTTTTGGGATGGTTGCTTCAGGCACATAGGTTTTATAATAGGACATTGCGTCCAGCAAGTCGCCCGTTAATTTATTTAAGTTTGGAAAACGTTTTTGAGTTTTTTGGAAAACTTCTTTAATCATGGGGTCATTAATGTATCCCCACAACTGTTTTTGATTCCGAACATCTTCTAAATCACCTTCTAAGAAAAAGGGATATTTTTTTTGAACGTTAAGTAAATCAGGTAAAAAAGAGTCTTTGCGAATTGTAAATAAATCTTGTTCGTATCTATCAATGGAAATTTTTATTTGCTGCTTTGCTTCTTTTAGTTGACTTTGCTTAACCGCAAATTTCTTTTCCTTAGTACGATTGCAAGAATTACACGACGAAAAGTTAATCATCGTCAAAATACCCAATCCCAACACCACTATCAATCTTTTCATAAGTTCCGATTTAGATTTTAGAAATAAAAAAAACTTCTACAAACCTAACATATTTTCCTTTAAACAAACGTAAACGCAAAATTGTTTTACACTCTAATTAAATATTTTTATGAACATTTTCATATTATGCAATGTTAAAACAAAAAAAGTAAACAATAATGCAGTATATTTGTTCTTTCAATTAAGTATTAGTTTCCTAAAATAAAACCACAGAACATGAAAAAGACCATTGCAACCCTCAGTTTGAGTATTTTATTATTAAGCTCAGCATTTTCGCAAGACGATCTGAAAACTTTTGTTTTAGGGCTTAAATTTGCCCCTTCCATCGACTGGATGAAGCCAAATTCACTGAATTACAAATATGACGGAGTAATTTTAGGATATACCTATGGCTTAGTTGGTGATTTTGCAATTGGAGGATCAGGGCATTATTTCATAAATACGGGGTTGCAGTTTAAAAGCACAGGTGGAAAATTGACATACGATGACAAGGTTGATTATGATGGTGGGGGATTGACTGATGCGACCGTATTCAGAAGATACAAATTGAGATATATCAGCATCCCTATTTCATTTAAACTTAAAACAGCTCAATTTGGAAGAATGACCTATTATGGAAATTTTGGTTTAGATAATTCTATCAGAACCAAAGCAAGAGCTAATGACACATATAAACTAGCAAACTCCTCTGAAGTATCCCCAAAAGAATTTGAAATCAACAAAGAAGTTTCTCTCTTCAAAGAATCCATCATTATTGGCGGTGGAGCAGAATATACCATTAGTGGCAATACCAAAGCTTTTGCAGGCTTGATTTTCTACAATGGATTTACAGATGTTTTAAGCGGATCCAATACTGAATTTCCAACTGTAAAAGAAAATGCAGTAAATAAATCATTGGAATTGGTCATTGGAATTTCGTTCTAATTTGTCCATAATTTGCTTTCTCCTTGATTTATAAAAAATGAAGCCCGTTAGAAAAATATATTATATTATTTTTTTAACGGGCTATTTATTTACCACTCCTAAGCCCGCATCTATTTTCATCCAAAATATTGACAGCAACATCCTATCTAAGATTTTTTTCAAGAAAAAACAACAAACAAACTCAATTTTGACTATTAAATATAGTCAAAAAATATTTTCTGCTTTTGGAGTGCTTTTATTATCTTTGTCAAAATTAAAAATTGGATATAAACAATAATGCAAATTCAAAAACTAAAAAACAACTGATTATGAAAATTACCATTGCTCAAAATTCATTTAAAAAAGCAGATTTAAAATACAATACCGAAAAAATCAGCAGCATAGTTCGTTTGGCCATTGAAAACAAGAGCCAACTGGTGGTTTTTCCTGAATTAGCAATCACTGGCGGCTACATTGGCACCCTTGTAAAATATCCAAGTTTTTGGAAAGATTTGGACTACTATCTCTCTCAAATCACGCCTCTTTCCTCCGAAATCTCCATTCTTATGGGAAGCTATTTTCGTTTTGGCAAAGACCCACTAAATACTCAAATTCTAATGCAAGATGGCAAGATTTCTTCCCATTTCGAAAAACTAAACATCCATAATACACCCGGTTCAAAGTTGGCAAATTATGTGAAGCCATCTAAAAATGACAAAGCAAATATTTTCAACATTGAAGATATTCAATTTCAATTTGCTTTTGGTGATGATTTGAACCAAACTGACTTTTCGAATTCAAATATCGATATTTTAATTACAGCGAGCAATACTCCTTTCTACTCTAATTTTAGAAATGAACAAATAGATCAATTATCGGGCATTGCCAAATCAAAAGACACGCATATTATCAATATAAACCCCAGTGGAGCAAAAGTTTCAGAAGTGTATCCTGGCGGATCGATTGTCCTTAATAAAAATGGCGATGTGTGCTATGAACTCAATCTTTTTGATGCTGAAATTGCCCATATCGACACCGATATTCTATTTGGATATCCCATTGTACCTCTGGAATATGAAAAAACAGAATTAATTTATCGAGCCTTGATAAAAGGAATTCATGATTATTTTAGAGACAGTCATCAAACAAAAGCAGTTTTGGGTCTGTCGGGCGGAATTGACTCCGCATTGGTTGCCGCTTTAGCCTGTGATGCCTTGGGTTCTGAAAATGTTCATGGAATCTTAATGCCTTCCATGTATTCTTCAGATCACTCTGTTGAAGACGCAAAAAAATTGGCCGAAAATCTAAACATGAGTTATGATATTGTGCCCATCAAAACAGCCTATGATTCAGTATTGGAGATGGTTACGCCTATTTTTCACAACAAGTCTTTTGATCTTACAGAAGAGAATCTACAAGCCAGATTGAGAGGGCTTACACTCATGGCATATTCCAACAAACATGGAAATATGGTATTAAACACCTCCAACAAAAGTGAAGAAGCAGTGGGGTATGGAACCTTGTATGGCGATCTCTGCGGCGGACTTTCCGTAATTGGTGATTTGTATAAAAAAGAGGTTTACGAACTTTCAAACTTTTTAAATCAAGATGGAGAAAGAATTCCTCAAAACACCATTGCAAAATTTCCATCTGCCGAACTTCGACCCAATCAAAAAGATTCAGACTCGCTACCAGAATATGATTTATTGGACGAAATTGCTTACCAATATCTCGAAGAATTCAAATCTGCCGATGAGATTATTAAAGAGGGCTATACCGCCAATACCGTTTACAAAATAATTCATTTAATTCGCATGAATGAATATAAACGTTTTCAATGTCCTCCTTGTATTAAAATTTCAAAATTCGCCTTGGGAGTTGATAGAAATGTTCCTTTAATCTGGTAAAACAAATCTTAAAATGCAAAATCACAAACATTTAGTGCTATTTTTTATATTGATTTTATTTTTGCCAAACAATGCAAAAACACAATCTGAAAGCGACACTTCTATAAGGTATATTCATAAAGAAAAAATAAGTGCTAAAGCAAAATTTACAAGCGTTATCACCAAATGTTTTCTTCCCAAAAACAAAACTAATAAAAAGCTTAGAAGAGGCAATTATACATCAAAAGCATCAGCAATACCAAAGCATTTTTTTAAAGAGTTTTGGATTGACACCCTGCAAATTAACAATAGAAATGTATATTCAATTTCGCCAAAAGGAAAAAAAACAAAAAAACATGTTTTATATTTGCATGGAGGCGCATACGTAAATAATATAATTAAGCCACAATGGGAAGTGGTCGGAATTTTTGTTCGAAAAACGAGATGTACGTTTATTGTTCCCGATTATCCCCTAACTCCCACCTATTCGCATGAAGATGCTTTTGCCATGTTGGATGCACTTTATTTGAATTTATTAATCAAAGTACCGTCCAAAGACATTCTATTGATGGGCGACTCGGCTGGAGGAGGCTTAGCATTAGCACTTGCTCAAAAACAACGAAACGAAGGAACTCCCTCATCAAGTCAAATGATCTTAATTTCTCCGTGGTTAGACGTTACTTTATCCAATCCTGAAATTATAGAAGTTGAAAAAAAAGACCCCCTCCTAAAAGCGAAAAATTTTGCATTGGTAAGTCAATTTTGGTCAGGAAAATCAACTCCTGATAATTACTTAGTAAGCCCGATTAATGGGCCTCTTGAGGGACTTCCAAAAATAAGTATATTTACGGGAACGCATGATATTTTATATCCTGATTGCCAAAAATTTAAGACTTTAATGGAAGAAAAAAACATTTCAATAAATTACTTTGAATATCCAAAAATGTTCCACGTTTGGGTTTTCTTCACTCCAATTGCAGAATCAAAAGTAGCCATTGAACAAATTTGCAAATTGATATTAGAATAAAATATCCCTTTTCTAGCAATGTAAAAGAAGCAACCAAAATTAGTGTTAATATTTATTCGTATCGGAGAGCTTCAATCGGGTCAAGGGCGGCTGCTTTAGAAGCAGGATAATAGCCTGAAGCAATGCCCACAATAAGACATAGCAAAACTCCTAAGATAATCCAAGCCCATGGAATAATAAATGAGCTACCGATTACAATGGAGACCAAATTCCCAATTAATATACCCAAAATAATCCCCACAATACCACCAATTTGTCCAATTACAATAGATTCAACCAAAAACTGCATTTTGATCGTTTGAGCAGTGGCTCCAATTGCTTTTCTAAGTCCGATTTCACGAGTCCGTTCAGAAACACTTACCAACATAATATTCATCAAGCCAATAGCGGCACCCAGAAGTGTTATTAATCCGATAAAAGAAGCCGCAAAAGCGACATATTTAAGCTGATCCGACAGCATATTAGACAAATTATCGCTCTTTGCAATCACAAAATTATCGGGTTCCCCAATTCGTATTTTCCGAATGATTCTAAATAATCCTGTAGCTTCGCGGATAGCTTCATCAAGCATTTCCGAATTAGAAACCATCACACTAACATTGAATGATAAATTTGATCGAGGAAAATTATGTCGAGCATTATTTAGAGGCACAAAACAGTTTCTATCTCCAGAAAAACCAAAACTGCTTCCCTTGGAAGCCAAAACGCCAATTGTTCTATATCTTACTCCGCCTACAAAAATTTCTTTATCCAAAGGACTTTCATCCCTTTTGAAAATATTTTTAGCAATTTCTTTTCCGATAATAACTACGCCAGCACCTCCTCCAGACTCATCTGAAGTGAAATTTCGACCCAAATCGAGAGTGTAGCCAGAATTTTGAAGATAATTTTCGTCTACTCCCATCACGCCAATATTAGGATTGGTCTTTTCTTCGGCATATTTCACCTCCACCGAAGACGCAGCATTGTAGTTGATGGAAACGCTAGCAGGAACCTCAAATCTTTTTTTAAATTGTGTTGCTTCGGAATAAGAAATGGTTCGCATATCCACTCTTCGACCGTGACCACCACCGCCAAAATCTCTGTTTTGAATGGTAAAAGTATTGGCTCCCATTACAGAAAAATTTGATTTAATGGAATTTTGAATCGCATCAATTGCAGTTAAAATCCCAACCAAAGCCATAATTCCAAAAGCAATAATCAGAATAGTAAGTACAGTTCTTGTCATATGCGAACGAATCGACGTTAGAGCAATGGCAATATTTTCGAAGATATGTTGCTTCACTAAAAAACGTATATATGGATTGTTTTATTCACAAGTTTTAGAACCATATGCCAAATCACCAGCATCGCCCAAACCAGGCACAATGTATGCTTGAGCTGTAAGCTCATCATCGATGGCAGCCGTCCAAATCGTATAATTCATGCTACCCATGTTCCTTTTAACATAATCAATACCTTCTGAACTTGCAATAGCAGATACAATATGGATATGTTTTGGTTTTCCATGGTTCGACAAAATTTCTTTTATCGTTAAAACCATCGACTGACCTGTTGCCAACATTGGATCGACCAAAATCATCACCCTATTTTCCAACATTGGACTAGACATATAGTCAATTTTTATTTCAAAACTACCATCTTTATAATGACGACGAAAAGCAGAACTAAAAGCATTTTCCGACTTATCAAAATAATTTAAAACCCCTTGATGCAGAGGTAAACCTGCTCTTAATATCGTTCCTAAAACGGGCTGTTCTGCAATAACCGACATACTGGCTTCGCCCAATGGAG
>JAQUHH010000104.1 GCA_028683685.1 Bacteroidales bacterium | reverse complement strand
GCCACATTTTTGCAAGCATTGTTTCTATTCCATCCATTGCCACTTCTTTATATTTGGCATTGTTGGAAACCTCCGAAATTTCTAATAATGACTTGAGCATCAATGCATTCCACGATATAATAATGTTCGAATCGACAACGGGAGGAACTCTTTTTTCCCGATATTTTAATAGCTTTGTTTTTGCTTCCTGAAATAAAAAATCAAAATCTTTTTCGTCGATTTGATGTTTTTGTAAAAAATCTTTCTTGTCTTTCCATTGTGTCAGAACATTCAAATTTTCCTCCCAAAGACTTTCTGCATCAATGCCAAACCAATCGATAAATAAATCTGCTTTTTCACCTAAAATTTCTGTAAATTCTTTTTTTGTCCAAACATAGAATTTCCCTTCAACGCCCTCGCTGTCGGCATCAATGCCAGAATAGAAAAGCTGATTTTTGGTTTGCAAATACCGAAGTGCAAAATTTGCCGTTTGTTCGGCTATTGATTTGTAATATGGATTTTTGAAATGTTTGTAAGCATTTGTATATAGGCTTATTAGCTGAGCATTGTCGTACAATGTTTTTTCAAAATGTGGAATTTTCCATTGAGCATCCACCGAATATCTTGAAAATCCACCTGCCAAATGATCGTGAATTCCACCTTGTGCAAATTTCAGCAAACTTAAATTCACATAATCAGCCGATTGCAGGTCATTGTCAAAAAACTGACTGTCCATTAAAAACTGCAAATGTCCTGGCATCAGAAACTTGGGCGCTCCTTTGGGTCCGCCATATTCCATGTCAGAATTTGCCAAAAAATCTTCTTTTATTGTATTGTAAGCATCTGAAAAATTGGCAAAGGTATTTTGTTGCATAAATTGCGCCGGCAATTCATTTACATAATCGGTAATCTGATTCGCTTGTGCTACGATTTTGTGCGGTTCTTTTTGCCATAAATCTTGAATGTTATTTAGCAATTCTGCCCAGTTTTCTTTAGGAAAATAGCTTCCACCGTAAAAGGGTTTTCCATCGGGTGTGGCAAAACAATTCAGGGGCCAACCTCCTCTTTTATTGATGAGATGAACCGCTTGCATGTATACTTGGTCAACGTCGGGACGCTCTTCTCGATCCACTTTTATATTGATAAAATGCTGATTCATTATTTCGGCCACATTTTTATCGCTAAACGATTCGCGATTCATTACATGACACCAATGGCAGGTAGCATAACCGATGCTAATGATGATGATTTTGTTTTCTCGTTTTGCCTTTTCCAAAACTTCATCGCTCCACGAATGCCAATTTACAGGATTGTTGGCGTGCGAGCGAAGATAAGTGCTGTGCGATTTTGACAGATGATTTATGTCCATTTTTTCAATATTTCTTAGATGAATTAATGTTCAAATTCCATTTTTTTTTAATAGAACATTCATTTACTTACCAAATATAGTAGTCGCTGCAAGAAAAACGGTATGTTTTCTTGCAGTGGCTATTTATAGAAGTTTCGTTAAATTAATTTTGGTTGAATTCTCCCCCTTTAATCCAATCAATCACTTTTTGATCGTTTGGTTTTTCTCTAGGAGAAAGCATTCCAACAAGATTTCCGTTTTCATCAATCAAATATTTTTGAAAATTCCAACTGATGGAGGAATCCATTAATTTGTTTAACTTTTTGGTTGTTAGCCATTTATAAATGGGGTGTGTCTTTTTTCCTTTCACTTCAATTTTTTCCATCATGGGGAACGTAACTCCATATTCGGTGCTGCAAAAAGTGGCAATTTCTTCATTTGTTCCAGGTTCTTGTCCCATAAAGTTATTGGCAGGAAAACCTACAATTACAAAATTTTCTGAAGAATACTCTTCGTATAATTTTTGCAATAATTCATACTGAGGCGTCAATCCGCATTTTGAAGCTACATTGACAATCATTACTTTTTTGCCTTTTAAACTTGCAAAATCAAACGTTTTTCCATTAATATCTTTCACTTTAAATTCATGAATTGACTTTTGAGCATTTACGGAAAGCGACACTGTTAATATCACAGCAATCATAATTATTTTTCCTTTCATTTTTTTTTATTTTAGTTTATGTTCTATAAACCCCCAAAAGATATATATTGTTTGATATATGTTAGAAAAATGTTAGAAAAAATTTCGAATGCCCCCTTTTATTTTTCATAAAATCTGCCAATCGTCCGTCAGGCACTTTCCCCTTTTTCCTAATTATTGAATCTCTCTTCCTTTCCAAATGGCAGGTTTTAGAATTGAAAAAATCAGAACGGAAATTAGATAAAAGGGATATAAAAGTTCCAGTAAAATTAAGGTTGAAAACTGATATTTTGGTTTTTTTATTTTATACGTTTTCCGAAATGACAAAACCGTTAAAATATCGATCAAAAACTTTGAAAGAATAGCGATTAAAAAAATGATACAGAGTTCTTTACAGAAAAAAATAAGATAAACGAAAGCAAAACAAAAAGCCATATTTGCCAAAAAAACAAGGGCTGCAAAAAATTGTGCAAAAAAGGAAGAATAAGTTTTTGTTTTGGAAGCCCAGCGACTGCGTTGCATTAAAAAATCGTGAAGGGACGAAAGGGGATTTGTGAGTACAAGGCTTTTTTTTTCAGTTAAATAAGCGATTGCTTTCGATCCATATTTTGAACTTATTTGATGTAATAAAAACACATCGTCGCCCGAAGGATGCTTGGTTTGATTAAAGGTGTCCAATACTAAAGGCAAGATAGATTTGCAAAAACTCATATTGGCCGCATTGCACATAAGTGGTTTCCCTGCTTCTATGGTCATTTTAGAAGTAGTCATCAGAGCCATTATTTCGGCTTGTTGAAGATGTTCAAAAATATTTTTGGACGGATTAAACATCACAGCTCCGCATACTAATTTTATATTTTCGGAAGTAAATGCATTGGAATGAGTTTGCAACCATTCGGGCGAAAATTGGCAATCGGCATCACTTTGGATAATTATTTCGCCTTTGGCAACCGAAAAACCTGCTTTTAATGCCTCTTTTTTTCCGAATTTATCAGAAAGACTTAAAATATGATATTGAAAATGAACTCCTTTTAATGATTTTTCTAAAATTTTTTTGGAATCATCTTCCGAAGAGTCGTCCACAAAAATTACTTCCCATAATTCAAAAGAGTAAGAAAGTAGATTTAGAGAGTAAACCAAATTTGGAATGTTCTGAGCTTCGTTTCGAAAAGGAATGACTACGGAAATTCTTTTGAATTTTGAATGGCTATTTTGCGTCTTCTGTTTGGGGCTATTTAAAAACAAAATTGCATACACTAAAATGTAGTTCATCAAAAGAAACAAAGAAATTAGAGCAATGTAAATCATTTTCCAAAAACTTTTAAACGATACAAAAATATACTTCCAGCAACTGCAGGCAAAATTATATTAATCAGCCAAACAATAAGCATGACGAAAATAACTTTAGTATTCATTAAGGAAGCGTCCATGTGGTTTAAACTGCCATAAAGCCCAAAAATGAAAAGAGAAACACTGCCACGAATGCCAACTTCTGTAAAAACAACCGAAGGAATAATCGCCAAAATCATAAAATAGAGCGATATCAACAAAAATAAATCCAGAAGCGGAATATTTATCGTAAAAGCATAAAAAAGAATCAAATATTGTATCGTAAAAACCCCATATCTGAGTGCACTGATTCCAAAAATGTTAAAATAGCTTTTCAAAGGAATATTTTTCAAATGGATAAAACTCCTTTTTATACTTTTTGTCTTTTTGTTTAAAAAAAGCACCAAAAAGATTACTAAAATGGAAAACAATATAACTAAAATGAGCCACCAGCTGATTTGTAAACCCAAAATCTTATTTATTTTTGAAAATTGTTCCAGCAATAAAGTTCTCAAATCTGAGAAATAGAAAATGGCTACTGTACCCATTATTAGCGTTACCAGCAATTGAGCCATATTTCCAATCATGGTGTGTACGAACAAGGCTCCTTTTTGGGCATTGGGTACTGAGAAAATTCGTCCAATCCATTCGCCCGTCCTATTGGGCATAAACAGTCCGGTGAAAACACCCAATAAAACTGATTTAAAAGCCGAAATGAAAGATATTTGATAAATGGGCGAAACCAATAACTTCCACTTCATGGTTTCGAGAGTCCAATTTAACAACATAAATATTAAAAGTACACTCAAAACCAGCCATATCAGACTGGGAGAAAAGTTTGAGATGGTGTCAAATAGTTCTGTAAAATCCAGTTTTTTGTTTTCAAAAGCATTCAAAATGTATAGAACGCTGATAATAAGTATACACATATTGAATGCAATGTTGAGATATTTTGATATTTTTGCAGTGCGTTTCATTTATTTAAAAAGAACTTGTGGAAAAAATAATTTTGGGCATCGATCCGGGAACAAATATTATGGGATACAGCGTAATCCTTACGACAAAGACGAAAATTGAACTGGTGGTAATGGATGTTCTCAAATTGGATAAGTTAGGTAATCAGAGCCTAAAATTAAATAAAATATTTGAAACTACGCTTAGAATTATTGATTCGTATCACCCCGATTTTTTAGCCATCGAAGCTCCTTTTGTTGGCAAAAATATTCAATCTGCACTGAAACTAGGAAGAGCTCAGGGGGTTGGTATGGCAGCTGCTTTTCATCGTTCTATACCCGTACAAGAATATTTGCCTCGAAAAATTAAACAATCCATAACGGGTAGCGGTTCGGCTTCCAAAGAACAAGTTGCGGCAATGGTGGCTCGAATGGTGCAAATCCCAGAATCCACAAAGTATTTTGATGCCACGGATGCCTTGGCTGTAGCGATTTGTCATTATCTCCAAAAAGATATTGTTGATACTGGTGAAAAATATTCGGGATGGGGTAAATTCTTGGCCGAAAACCCAGGAAGAATTGCGAAAAAATAAGGAATGTCTAGTTTTTAAAATCTTTGTCAAAAAAATAAATTTTTATTTGGTTTTATATTGAATTAATGTTGTATTTTTGAAAAAAAACAAAACATTTAAGTATAAACTGTGAAATTAGTTAATTGCAATTTGGTTTTAACATTTTATAAATTGTTTCTTGGGGTATGTTTTTTATTAAAAATACATCCTAATTTAGTATTATATTGAATTAATATTATATTTTTGGAAAATAATACATGCTTTAAGTATGAACCGTGAATACATATGAATTTAGATGTGTAAAAGTCGTAAAACCTTTCTTAAGAACTAGCTTTAAAGATTCATTAATTAACATTAAAAACAACAAAATGAAAAAAAGAAATCCGATTTTAATACTTGTAATTGTTTTTTTTACCTCCTTAATATTAATTAGCTGTAATGGAAGTGTTAAAGGGAAATGGTCAGAATCTGACAAGCAAAGTTTCCGAAAAGACATGGAAGAGATTGAAGAGCTGTCAAGTTTTGGAGAAAATAAAACAAAATGGATTGAGTGTTATCTGAGCAAATGTGAAGCTAACTATTCTTCATACGCTGAAGCAAATATGGATGAAAAAGGATGTGAAAAAAATGCTTCGGAATGCTATGATGAAGTGTTGTCAAATGGAAGTGTTAAAGGAAAATGGTCAGAATCTGATAAGCAAAAATTCAGAGCAGACATGGAAGGGGTGGAAGAGCTATCCAGTATAGGGGAAAACAAAACAAAACTTATAGAGTGCTATCTGAGCAAATGTGAAGCTAATTACTCTTCTTATCATCAAGCAGATTCGGATGAAGAAGGATGTGAAAAAAACGCTTTAGAATGTTACAACGAAATCAATTAAATGGCATTTGCAAATTAATTATAACCAATTTTTAATAGCCTGAAAATCAGATTTCAGGACATGTGCCCAAGCACAAATCTACATTAGCTCTTAATGGTTTTTCACAAATAAAGATTTAGCAATGAAAAGACAAATAATTTTACGGCAATCGCGAGAGCCACCACAGCTCAAATGAATTTATGTGCAATAATCAAAAATTAGATAATTTTAAATCAAACTTAATATTTAAATCAAATGAAAAATTACAAAATAATATTACTATTGTTGGCAGTTTTTGCGACCACTTTTAGTGCTTGCAAAAAAGGGGAAGATGACCCAGCTCTTTCTTTGCGTTCGAGAAAAGCAAGGGTTGCAGGTGAATGGAAAATGACTAACATTAAAAGTACAAATACTTTTTCGTCGGATCTATACAATTCTACAAATATTATGACTGGTGACGGCTCAACTTACACACGGACTATGACAACTATGGGCACCCCATCTACCACAGTAGGAACTTTGTCTTGGCAATGGACTTTCGAAAAGGATGGAAAATACAAATACACTCGAACAGAAGACGGAAACATTAACTCAAGTGCGGGTACTTGGAATTTTACCGCTGGTATTGGTGATTTAAAAGATAAGTCTCAGATAACATATTATGAGCAATCATCAACATCACAACCACCAACACTGCCTGCTACTTCAGAAACATGGACTGGAAACTATATAGACAACGTCTTTGACCTTAAAGAGTTAAGAAATAAAAAAATGGTTTGGTACCAAAAAACCACTTCTGTTTCTTCTGGGTCTTCTTACTCTTCTGAAATGGAAATCACTCTTGAAGCAAAATAGTTTTTTGGTTTGTTCCCTGATTGTATTCGTAGACAATGATTCGATTGACAATAAGGGTTCAGATTTTTTACGCAGCAATAAAACATTGAACATTTTTAAAAATTAAAATTAAAACAAAATGAAAAATTACAAAATAATTCTACTCGCATTGGCGGTTCTTGCGACAACTTTTAGTGCTTGCAAAAAAGGTGAAGACGATCCAGCTCTTTCTTTACGTTCGAGAAAAGCAAGGGTTGTAGGTGAATGGAAGATGACTAATATTAAATATTCATCTACTTCTTCCTCGTCATCCAGTAATACCAGTTATGTTTTGACAGGCGATGGCTCAACGTACACAGCAACCGATACAGATGACGGCACGCCATCTAGCTCAATAGGAACCTTGTCTTGGCAATGGACTTTTGAAAAAGACGGAAAATATAAATTCACGCAAACACAAGACGGTGACATTTACACAAGTGCAGGTACTTGGAATTTTACATCGGGTGTTGGAGATTTAAAAAAGAATTCTCAAATAACATATAGCGAACTATCATCAACAACTCAATCATCAACATCACCAGCCACCACAAATACGTGGACTGGAAACTATGTAGATGAGGTATACGACCTTAAAGAATTAAGGAATAAAAAAATGGTTTGGTACCAAAAAGTTACAAATACTTATTCCGGAAATACAGATACGGCTGAAATTGAAATCACTTTTGAGACAAAATAAGTTTCTCAGAATTATGCTGTGATTTTTTTTACAAACTAATTTATTGCCCATAAAACTGCCCTGTAAGCGTTGTTTACAGGGCAGTTTGCTGAATGGAACGGTCCCATCTATCATAAAAGCATTTACTTTTGTTTCTGTTTTCACTTTATCTGCAAGTTTAATTTGTGTGAGTTTTCACGTTTTTATTTTAAAATCCAGTTCCCATATAAGATTTTGTGTTGCTGACAAATCCCATATTTCGCTTACAAAAAAGGAATCCTAAAATGGGGTCACATTAAAAAGTAGGGGGAGTGGTTTGGATTAAAATGTTAATTTTGCAAGAAAATCATTATCGAAACAATAGACACAAAACTTATTCAACAGTTATTTCCTGAAGAGATAACCCGTTACTTT